>JAKITG010000142.1 GCA_021648195.1 Flavobacteriaceae bacterium
CAGACAGATTTTTTTAAGAAAACTAAAAAACCAACTTTTAGAACCCACCATAATATAATAGAGAAGGTTTCTTAAAAAAGTATTTTGGTTTGTTAAGAAATGAATTTAGACATTTTCTTTTTTTCTTCTTCTGCAAGTTCAGAATCAATTAAAATTCTACCACTATGTTCATCGGTAATAATTTTTTTACGAGCTGCAATTTCTACTTGACGTTGTGGTGGAATTGTAAAGAATGAGCCTCCAGCAGCACCTCTTTCTATGGTTACAACTGCCAATCCGTTACGTACATTTCCTCTTATTTTCTTATAAGCTTTTAATAATCTTTCGTCAATGCTCTTGCTTAAAGATTCAGATTTTTTAATCAATACAATTTCTTCCTTTTCTGTTTCTTCTAGAATTGAGTTTAACTCATCTTGTTTATGTTTCAAGTGAGTTTCTTTGTCTTTAACTCTTTCTTTTGCAGCATCAAAAATTTCATTTTTTTGAGCAATTTTTACTTGAAATTCTTTAATATGTTTTTCTGCCAATTGAATTTCAAGATCTTGAAACTCAATCTCTTTTGTTATGGAATCAAATTCACGATTATTACGAACATTTTTTTGTTGTTCGGTGTATTTCTTAGATAAAGATTTTGATTCTTCAATATTATTCTTTTTGTTTGCTATTGAAGTTTCTAAATTTTCAATATCAGTACCAAAATTTGCCACTCTAGTTTGCAAGCCTTCAATTTCATCTTCTAAATCTTTTACCTCCAAAGGTAATTCACCTCGAGTGTTTTTTATTTCATCAATTCTAGAATCGATAAGTTGCAAGTCATATAAAGATCTTAATTTTTCTTCAACGGTAACTTCTTTCTTTTTTGCCATTTATATGTAGTTGATTGGATTTGTATTTTTTTCTGATAAAATGATCCTGCCTGTCAGCAAGGCAGGTGCAAAATTAGTGATTTTTTTTGTAAGATAATCTACTAAAAGATTTTTTGTGAACTGTTCACTTTCATAATGACCAATATCGGCTAAAATAATTTGATTTTCAGCCTTGTAAAAATCATGATATTTCATATCGGCGGTTATAAAAATATCAGCGTCAGCTCTTTTGGCTTGGTTAATGGCAAAGCTTCCTGAACCACCTAAAACAGCTACTTTTTTAATTTTTTTATTATTTAAATCGGAATAACGAATCGTATGTAAATTAAATTTTTCTTTTAGTAGGTGTAAAAAATCTAAAGCTTCCATTTCATGGGTCAATTCACCAATCATTCCCATACCAATATTTTGATGTTTATTGTCTAAAGTTACAATATCGTAGGCTACCTCTTCATAAGGATGATTTTTAAAAAGAGATTTAAGGATTTGACTTTCTAGGTGTCTTTCAAAAATCACACTAATAAATGTTTCTGGTTCTTTATGGAGTTTTTCTTTTTTTCCAATTAAAGGATTTGAATTTTCATTTCCTTGGTAAGTTCCTGTACCTTCAATATTAAAACTACAATGATTGTAATTTCCTATATTTCCTGCTCCAGCGGTAAATAAAGAATTACGTAAGTTTTCTGCATTTTTATGCGGAACATAAGTGGTCAGTTTTTTTATATTTCTGCTTTGTGGAAGTAAAATTTTGGTATTTGTTAAGCCAATAATTTCACACATTTTTGCCGAAACTCCTTGATGAGAACTATCTAAAGCCGTATGAATTGCATAAATAGCAATGTCATTTTTAATAGCTTTCATAACAACTCGCTCTACATAGGTGTTGCCGTTTAATTTTTTTAATCCACTAAAAATAATAGGGTGGAAGCTCACAATTAAATTGCAATTTTTAGTAATGGCTTCATCAACGGTTTTTTCGAGTGTATCAAGTGTAACTAAAATTCCAGTTACTTCTGTATTGTAATTGCCTATTAGCAAGCCTACATTGTCAAAGTCTTCGGCGTAAGCTAGTGGTGCTAACTCTTCAATAGTATCGGTGATTTGTTTTATGTTCATTTGTAAGGTGTTCTAAATAAGGGATGAAGTTACGAGTTTTTTGTGAATGGGTAATTGAAATGGTTTAGATTTTAAATTATTTTAGCGTGAGTTCGATTTAAAAAAATAGAAATGTTTATGTTCATTTTAATCTTTTCTTTGTAAAATCCTAAATACATGACAAAATTTAAATAATCATCGTTATTTAACCCGCATTATTCACGGATATTCTATTCCAAAGCCAAACTGCCTGCTATAATTGAAATTGCTCGAAATTTGTTTAGCTCAAAATTGGGTTACAATTCTTTCACTAAAAAACCTCTGTGCTTTCCAATTCTACCGTCCGCCATAGGCGGAGGCAGGTTGGCATTTTGACTTTTCATAACGAAAACCCGTGAATAATGCGGGTTAAGTTAATACTTCTGTAAATTTTATTTTAAAACCACACCTATTTTATAATCAATAGATAGTAGTTTACTGGTGATTTTTGAAAAGTTTTGATAACAATCAATAGAATATAACTGTCAAGTTTTACAAAATTGTTTGGTTTTAAAAATCCCTCTATATTACTACCTCTTCCCATTGCTCACTGGCAACAGATTTCTCCAATGCTTCAAGAACTGCCACGCAACTCAAAATACTTTTATGGCTACGAGGTTCTTTTCCTGTTCGGAACATATCTACCATTTCTACATAATTTATTCCAGGATCTGGCTCATCCACACGAGATTTAAGTTCAACAAGCCCATCTTCCGTTTCAACAAATGTTTCCCAACCAGATGAAATATTTTTAAATACAAGAGTAGCATATAATCCACTTCTAAAGACCAAACTTGCACTACCCTTTTGCTCATTTCTTGTTACCCTCACGCGTTCTATATCTTCTCCAAATATTTTCATCAAAGGCTGTAAAAGGTGCACGCCATAAAAAAAGATACCTCCATATTTCGAGTCCATTTCCACTGGACCGTATCGAACTACTTGATTGATCTTGCCCATTGAGCCTATCTGCTTTTTTATATCATAAGTCTTCTTGCTGTGCGCTATAGAACTGTATGATGTTACAGGTGTTCCATACTTTTTTGCCATAGCTAAAAACTCCTTACCTTCAGAAACTCTATAACAAAATGGCTTGTCAATAAATGTTGGAATACCTTCTTTTATAAAAGGTATTGCAGCTTCCAAATGATATTTAGCATGCCGGTGGTCAACTATAAGGGCGTCTATTTTACCTAACATCTCAATAGGATCTTTCACTATATTGGGAATATTTCCTTTCTCTGCTGCATTTTTGGCAAACTCATCTGTCTCCCCCCAAATATACTTCACCTCTACTCCTGGGAATTTTTTATCCGTATTAAACATTTTACCAAATCCAATAGCATGTGAATTTTCAGCACCGATGATACCTATACGAATTTTTCTTTTATCAACTTCCGACAACATTTGAAAAGCAAATGCAGTTGTTGAAGAAAGAACCACAGAAGACAACGTCGCTCCTGTACCCACAGTTTTTATAAATGACCTTCTTGTTTTCATGCTAATATTTCATTGTTTTTTAATGATTACATGCTGTTTGCTTTGCATATTTATTGTTTGTTAATTGGCTAGTTTTTTAATGAATACTAACGGTTATTTATGTGGTTAGTTAGTTGCGTATTAAAATTATAAAACCTTGGGTTTACACACCAAACTTAATTTAAAGAACTTAACTTTGAATTTAGAAATTAGTAACAGTTAACTATACAAATTGTTATGGTTATTTTTAAAATATATTATAACCTACTATGATAGATAAAGTTTTGTAGCTAGAACTCCAAGAAATATAGTTACCTAAAACTACTCTTGGTGTTTGAGCTCTTAATTCTAAAGAATATTTATTATAATTATAACCAAAACCAAATGCTAAATTATTTCCTGTATTAATTTCAAGTAAATTTATAGTTGAACCATCTTCTCTATTAAATTCAACTGTTGAGTTTAATGATAAATCAAAGATAAGGGAAGCGTTAATAAATAATTTTGATTTATTTTTTAAGAATAAATAATATCTAATTCCAACAGGAACTTCTATAGATTTGTAATCTACACTACTAAAAAGCCTACCTCCAGATAGATAACTTACTTCTACATCTTTTTTAGATTTATAATATTGGTAAGTTGGCTCAATAATAATTCCCCATTTATTTTTATTGAATGGTAATATAAATTCTGCTTCTACACTAACTCTCATGCCTAATTTATTATTAAAATCTCTATTTTCTAAAGTAGAACCATTTTTTTGAAGTGATAAAGAAGAACTATTTAATCCTAGCCTTACAGATAAGTTAAATAAACCCCTTTTAGTTTCTTCTTTAAAATTTATAAAATTACTATTTGTACATTGATTATAATTAACAAAAATATTAATCAATTTTTTCTGTTTATATACTAATGTTTTTATTTTATCTAAAGAAATATCTGAACATTCTAGATTGTTAATCAGTTGTTGTTTATAATCTTCATTTTTCCTTATTCCATTATCTGAAGTTCTAAATGATTTATATATAAGTTGTTTTATCGGCAGATTATTTAACCTAAAAAAATATCTATTTAAATTACTATCTGTATATTCATAAAGCGAGGCTTTTCCCTCAACTAAGACCTTTAAGAATAATGTTTCTTTGTTAAAATTTGGATTTCTATTTTCACTTATATTATTTAAATCTTCAGGTGATCTGTCAATATCAATAGTTGTTCGTATATACTTTGAATAGTTGTCAATGCCAAATTCAATAATATTATTTAATTTAACAGTCTTCACTTTATCCGTTTCAAGAAGTTTATATTTAATTTCGGTTGGATTATCTCTCCAATCAATATTTTTAATTAGACACGTTTTTTTGTTTCCTGTATTTTGAATGATATATCCTCTCTCAAATGTTATTTGTGAATAAGAATTAAATGATAAGACAATTAAAAGTAAGGTAATTAAGTTTTTGTTCATTTTATTTAGAATTTTTATTTGTGATTTTTTATAACCCATAACATCAGTTTGTCTAGAAACCTCTACATTAAATTATTTTACACCAAAAATATTATTTATTTGGTAGTTATTGAGTAAAAATAGAATTATTTTACCTAAAACGAGCTTAAAATGTACTTACTCTTCGGGGTATAAGATTAGCCATCCTGAAGTCTCGGGATTAATTTTTTTGAGGTAAGCATTTAGACGCATATTATTTCTTTATGATAAATATTGTCTGCTTTTACCATCCTCTTGATTAAGTTATTGAATATTGTCTCTTTGTTTTGAGAGCGGTTAATTCGATAGTAAAACTCATCAAAATATCGATTTATATTATCCTCACTTACCCAAGAATACGTTGTTCTAATCCAAGATTTGACCTGATGAATCATAATATGTAATGCCTTAAAATTAGAACCTTTATCACTTAATATCTGTGTTAGATTATAATCTTTTGCAATAGGG
>JAKITG010000143.1 GCA_021648195.1 Flavobacteriaceae bacterium
CAGATCAACAATATTTACCGCTGTCTATTTGCCTTCATGCCTGGAAATTAACCTATCAAGTTTCTAGTTCTAAAGAGCCCCAGACCTTCGAAGCACCTTTGCCCAATAATGATTTTTGGGTATTTAAAACCATCTAAATTTATCAGCTAATTTTAATATATAATATGTGTTTTTAATTGTAGAGATACATTTGTTGGCAATAACTTAACAACTCAGCCTTAAAAATCGTACTTCGTTATAAACTTTTGTTAAGAAAAGACAACACCCTTTTTTACTTAAAAGAGATTCTTATTATTGTATTTCAATTCCATTTTATATGAAAAATTTAATCATTTTTTGTTCCCTACTTTTTGTAAACTTGTTACAATCACAAGAGTTAAAAGTAATAGATAAAAATGAAATAGGACAGAATGTTATTCTTAAAGGTCAGCTATTTGACAAAGAAAGCAATGAATCAATACCTTTTGCGACCCTAATCCTAATAAAGGGAGGAATATACCGAGTTGCAGATGAAAATGGGAATTTCAAATTATCCGTAAAGAGAGAATCTATAAAAACAACATTTATAGAGATATCATCTTTAGGATATGAAACCGCTACAATTTCATTAGATTTATTAAAGGATAAAATCTATTTGAAGCCCAAATTTGAAGAATTACCAGAAGTTATCATTAAAGGATATTTATCTCCTATGACTGTTTTAAAAAAGGCAATTTCAAAGAAGAAAGTAAATCATCCTATAGAGCCTTTCAATTTTAAAAGATACGGTAAAGTAATCATAAATAAAAATGATACTATTAACTTAAATTTGGAATTAATAACCAAAGATTATGACCGTGGTTATTTATCTCCATTTGTTATTACTCAAAAAGTGGAAGAAATTAAATGGAATATAAATCGTTATCCTGAACGATATCTATATTCTTCACAATTTTTTTCTTTTAGGCAAAATGCTATTCGCTATGCTAGTATTTTACAAAAAAGAAAATACAAAAATTTCAAATTAAATTTTGTAAAATCAGATGATCCCATTGATGATGGACAATTTATAATATCCTTTCAAACAGAAAGAAATAAATGGAATTACACAAACAAAAACTATCCTACTAAATATTCAGGCAGAGTATATATTGATAAAGAAAGTTTTGCCATCATAAAAGTGGTTGAAAATTGGGAGACCAACCTTTCAAAAGAAGACATAAAAGAATATTTTATAAAAAGTGAGAGCTATAAAAACATTGATAAAACAATTATAAAGGAAGAAAATATTTGCTATTATTCAGATATTTTAGGTGACGGTAAATATTATGCAACCAACTATTTTAATAGATTTATTAATGAAAGATTAACTAAGGATAACAAAATAGAACGAATTGTATTTGATAGAAATTCATATTTATACGACTTTAATATAACTGAAGTGGAAGAAATAGAATACGAATTTCGTGAAATGGAACTAACAGTATTAAACCGTGTAGAATATGACAAAACCTTTTGGGATTCATTTTACAAACGAAATATAAATGAATAATCGGAATAAAAAACTATGAGATTGATTTTTGTGTTTTTAACATCAACCTCAATATTTGCTCAAAATATTTCTGGAAGAATTTTCGAAAATGAAATTGCACTTCAATATGTAAGTATTACTAATACTACTCAGAATTCCGAAACTTTTTCTGATGATAATGGTTTATTTACAATTGAAGCCATTGAAAATGATACTTTACTATTTTCTTCGGCATTTTATATTGATAAAAAAGTCTTAGTTACCAATGACTATTTTGGTAAAGAGATTTCCATTCAATTAGAACAAAAGATATATAATCTTGATGAAATAATTATAAGCAACTATTATTTTGATGAAGAACAATTTAGCTCCAATTTTCACAAACAAATAGTGTACGATGTTGATCACAATATGCAGGCTTATGAGCAGCCCTCAAACGGGAATGTTGATTTTGTAAAAATTTTTAAACGAATAAACAAGCTTGTTAGCAAAAAGAAAGATAAAAAAAAGACTTCAATTGAGCCAAATTATATGTCATATTCTAATTTAAAGTTACTTTTATTAGAAAACGATACTACTAACGAAAAACTTACAGATGTTTTAAAAATTCAGGAAGAAAACGTTCATTTATTTATAGATTTTTGCAGAGGAAAAATCAAAAGAGAATTACTTGAGGAAAAAAATAATTTTCTATTATTAGACAAACTAATAGACTTATCAATTCAGTTTAAAAAGCTGAATGAAGATTAACTTTTAAAAACAAAGAACTGAGAACATCCTTAAAAAACTGGAGAAAGCATAAACTTAAAACTTAGCTTCCTTACGTAACTGAGCCATTTTTACAGCCGCAATAGCCGCTTCGGTCCCTTTGTTGCCGTGTTTACCACCACTTCGGTCAATGGCTTGTTGTAGATTATTATCGGTCAGTACACAGAATATTACGGGAATATCGTTTTGTACATTTAGGTCTTTAATTCCATCTGAAGTTGCCTCACAAACAAAATCAAAATGTTTGGTTTCTCCTTGTATTACAGAACCTATTGCAATAATAGCATCCAGCATATCGTAGCTTTCTTGCATTTTTTTACAACCATATACCAACTCGAAGCTTCCTGGAACATTCCAACGAACAATGTTTTCCTTAATACCTCCACAATCTAAAATCGCATCGAAAGCACCTTGAAACATCCCTTCGGTGATTTTAGGATTCCATTCAGAAACAACAATCCCAAACCGAAAATCTTTCGCGTTTGGGATGGTTGTTTTATCGTAAACTGATAAGTTGTTATTTTCTGTTGCCATTTAATAAGTGACTAAAGTTATAAGTGTCTAAAATACTTAAAGTTAAGTTTAATAAAAAAAACTTTAGTCTATTTAAATATAGGTTATAAATTAGAAAACTATCTCTAAACTTATAGTGCACTTTTAACTTTAGTACACTTTAAGTACTTTTTTTTTACTGCATTGCCTCAGCTTTACCTTCATATAAGGTTGCTTTTGCAGCTTCCTGTGATTTTGGGTAATTGGTTGTTAAGTTTTTAAAATGCTTTAAGGCTACATCAATTTTTCCTAAATTAAGGGCAGTAATTCCTGCTTTTAATAAAAATCTAGGAGCAGTTAATTCGCTTTTACTCATTGAAGCAGCTTTTTCATAATACTTTAAAGCTTCATCTTGTTGATCTAACTGTGCAAATGCATCTCCAATAGCACCCTTTGCAATAGGAGCAACATTTTTATCACTCGCTTTAAAGACATCTAAATATTTAATAGCATCTTGATATTTTCCTGTATTTAAATAAGCAATACCTGTGTAATAATTAGCCAAGTTTGCTGCATTAGTACCTCCGTAATTATCGATAATATCTAGGAAACCATATTTACCTGCTCCTCCATTAAGAGAAAGATTAAATAAAGAATCTTTACTTGTAGCAGTTAATGCTTGCTCGTAATAAGATTGGGCTTGAAACATTTCGTTCATCGCTTCTTGCTCCTTTGGTTCTTGAATAAAGTTTTGGAAACCTAAGTAACCTAAAACAGATATCGCAATTACACCTACTATTATTAATATTGCTTTTTGGTTTTTTTCAACCCAAGCTTCTGTTCTTGACGCCCCTTCATCAAGGGAGCTAAACACCTCTGCAGTTGTGCTTTCTTCTTCAATCTTTTCAATCTTTTCTGCTTTGGTACGAGGCTTTCCACCTCTTCTCTTGTACGTTGCCATATCTTATACTTATTAAGTGTGCAAAAATATAATTTTTATTAGATAATAAAAGCGAATTTATTTCTTATTTTTTAATAATTTGCAATGGCAATTTAACCCTTTTAATTTTAAAGCAAAAAAAGGATAATACTTTTACAATCAGTAATTTAGAATGACATTAGAAAATCTTTCCCTTCTTAACTATAAGAATTTTGACACCATTTCCTTTCAATTTGATCCAAAAGTTAATTGTTTGGTAGGAAATAACGGCGTTGGAAAGACCAATGTATTAGATGCTATTTATCACCTTTCTTTCAGTAAAAGCTACTTTAATCCTGTTACAAGTCAGAATATAAAACACGGAGAAGATTTTTTTGCGATTGAAGGAAATTATTTAAAAGAAAATAGAGAAGAAAAAATCATCGTTTCGGTTAAACGAAGTCATAAAAAAATAATCAAACGAAATGGAAAATCTTACCCTCGTTTTAGTGATCATATTGGCTTTTTACCTTTAGTTATTATTTCTCCTGCAGACCGAGACCTTATTATTGAAGGTAGCGAAACCAGAAGAAAATTTATGGATGGTGTTATTTCTCAAGGAGATGCTATTTATCTTCAAACTTTAATTAATTATAATAAGGTATTAGTACAGCGTAATTCTCTTTTAAAATATTTTGCGGTAAACCATACTTATAATAAAGAGACGTTAGAAGTTTATAATTTACAATTACACGATTTAGGGAGTATCATTCATGAAAAGCGAAAAGATTTTTTAAACGATTTTTTACCTATTTTTCTGAAACGATACGCTTCAATTAGCAGTTCAAATGAAACCATTAACTTAGTATATAAGAGTCAGTTACAAGAAAACGAATTGTTATTTTTATTGCAAGAAAATATTCAGAAAGATAAGCTTACACAATACACCAATTTCGGAATACACAAAGATGATCTTATTTTTGAAATTGAAGGTTTTCCAATTAAAAAATTTGGTTCGCAAGGACAGCAAAAATCTTATTTAATAGCTTTAAAGTTAGCTCAATTTGATTTTATTAAAGCTCAAAATAAAGTAAATCCAATCCTGTTAATGGATGATATTTTTGACAAGTTGGATGAATCTAGAGTGGAACAGATCATCGCTTTAGTGAAAAATGAAGATTTTGGACAGTTGTTTATTAGTGATACACATCCCGAAAGAACAGAAAATATTATTAAAAAAATTCATCAGACGTATAAGATGTTTCGATTGTGATGGATTTGAAGACGGCCACTTTGATACATTCCGATAAAAACCGGAACACTCAGTGTCCTTGATTGATATTATGATTAATAATACACCCCTTTAGTTCCCCTCAAGGGGAGAAAAAAAATTTGTAAATCCCGAAGCTTTGGGATTGTGATTAATAATATAAAAAACAGATACCCGCCTACGCGGGCAGTTTATGGCAAAAAGAGAACATAAAGAAAGTCCGATTAGTGAAGTTTTAAAAGGGTTTATTTCTGCAAATAAGCTTCAGAAAGGATTGGATAAAGTTTCTATAGAAGAAGCTTGGTACAAATTAATGGGAAATGCAATTTCAAAATATACCACTGCGATTAGTTTGGAACGTGATGTGTTGTATGTACAATTAAGTTCTTCGGTATTACTAGAAGAATTAATTTATGGCAAATCAAAAATTATTTTAATGATCA
>JAKITG010000144.1 GCA_021648195.1 Flavobacteriaceae bacterium
CCGAAACTGCGAATGCTAAGTAAAAATACAATTTTGAACGCAATTAACAACGATAATTCTACTGCGTAGTTTAATATCTTACTGCGAATGCTAAGTAAAAATACAATTTTGAAAGCAATTCACAACCGGCAAATAACAATATATTTTTTGACCCATACTGCGAATGCTAAGTAAAAATACAATTTTGAAAGCAATTCACAACGAAAACTCAACAATTGAAAAATTTGTAAATACTGCGAATGCTAAGTAAAAATACAATTTTGAAAGCAATTCACAACGCTAGAAAAAAATTAATTGATTTAAGAAAACTGCGAATGCTAAGTAAAAATACAATTTTGAAAGCAATTCATAACGCTTGGTTTGTTATTACAACTTTTCTCATACTGCGAATGCTAAGTAACCAAGAAAATTGATCTATAACCAAAAAGACTAGCAATGAAAATTGCTAGTCTTTTTGGTTATAGAAATAATTGGTTTTAAAAACTATTTCAATTTTATAATTGACTCTTCTTTTATAGAACCTAATAAATCTTTCATACTCAAAGTTTTTGAATTAACTTTTTTAGCCGCATCTGCAGGAATAATAGCTATTCTAAAAACAATATCTTGAGTAAGCTCAGCAAGTAAATTTTCAAGATTTACAGTTCCATCCATAAAAAACTTTACATCAATTGTAGTATGATTAAA
Organism: Flavobacteriaceae bacterium; assembly: GCA_021648195.1. Classification (GTDB taxonomy): domain Bacteria; phylum Bacteroidota; class Bacteroidia; order Flavobacteriales; family Flavobacteriaceae; genus Lutimonas. The sequence continues at coordinate 688 of JAKITG010000144.1, forward strand.
TCCATATAATAAAGTTCCGTCATCAAAAAATAAAGTTTGTGGTAAGGGTTCCCATACATCTGCTCCATTATTAACACCTGAAAGAATATAACCAATAGCAATATCAGATGGAAGTACCTCTATTTGACTAGGAATACCTACAACAAACTCAAAATTATTAGCAGTATTGAAATCAACATTGGCTTCAAATATTTTTCCAGCAATGTTTAAACCATCAAGACCGTCTTGACCTGGAGGTCCTATTTCACTAATACAAGAAACAAATAATAAAGGGATAGTAAGAAATATAAGTAGTAATTTTTTCATAATAAAGTTTATTTTAATACATTCAAAATATTAACATACAATAATGATGCCTAAAAAAATATTGTAATTATACTTTACTCGGTTTTAAGGTGAATTTTTAATACTCCGACGCTTGCGTCGAAATACCCAAGAGGTTATTTTCGATTTAACTTTTTTTTCCTTTTTTCTGTTGTGCTTGTTGCTCTTGAGCCTGTTTCATTGCAGAATCTAAACGTTCACGAAATGCGCTTTTTTTCTTTGGTGGTTTCTTTTTATTTTCTTGAATTTGTGCAAGAATTTTATCTTCATTTATAATATAATTCTTAATAACCAACATAATAACTATAGTTAATAAATTGGATATAAAATAGTATAAACTCAAACTACTTGCATAAGTATTAAAGAAAAATAGCATCATTAATGGAGAAAGATACAGCATCATTTTCATCATTTTTTGCATATCAGGCATTCCTTCCTGTGCAGGTTGTTGCATATTCATTTGTTGACTTTGGGTCATTTGCATATAAAAGAATATAGCTATAGATGCTAAAATTGGAAATAAACTTACATGATCTCCATAAAATGGAATATTAAATGGTAATTTAAATACTTCATCATAAGCAGATAAATCATCTGCCCATAAAAAACCTTGGTGACGAATGTCAATGTTGGCTGGAAAAAATCGAAATAAAGCAAAAAATACAGGCATTTGTATCAATGCAGGAATACAGCCCGATAGTGGACTAACCCCAGCTTTACGCTGTAATGCCATGGTTTCTTGTTGACGTTTCATAGCATTATCTTTTCCTTTAAGCTTTTTATTAATCTCTTCCATTTCTGGGCGTAATACTTTCATTTTTGCACTTGACAAATAAGATTTATATACCATAGGTGACATAATTATTCTTACCACAATTGTCATTAAAATAATTACTATACCAAAATTACCTATAAAAGAACTTAGAAAAGCAAATACAGGAACGAAAACATACTTGTTAATCCATCTAAAAATACCCCAACCCAAGCTTACAACTCTGTCTAATTGTTTTCCTTCATATTTACTTAAAATAGCGTAATCTACAGGGCCATAATACATATTCATACTATAATCGAGTTCCTTATTTTCAGCTTGTAATGGTATTGATACATAATATTGTTTGGTATAAACCGTATCGATAAATTCATCTTCAACTAAATTTTTTGAGATTAGTTTAGCACTCTTAAAAGGTTTATCTGTTAATAAAATAGATGTGAAAAACTGCTGTTTAAAAGCTACCCATTCTAATTTTTTAGAATCATCTTCATCTTCATCGCTCATTGCACTCATATACTCAAACTCACCTCCATCATGTAAGTAACGTAAATCAGTATATTGATTTTCATATTTTATGCTTTTTTCTGTTCTAAAACTTTTCATTTCCCAATCTAAATTAATATTTTGAGAAGTGTTAATTGTGTTGCCTAAGCCTTGTGTTCGAATAGCAAAATCTAACATATAATCATCAGGTTTTAGCTCATATCTATATTCTAAATATTTATGGGGAGAGACTTTTAACTTCATAGAAAGCACCTGATTATCACCACTTTTAGTAAGTGTTGGTTCAAAAAATAAATCTTTGGTTTGTAAATTTCTATTGTCTAGTGTAGCAAAAGATAAATTAAAAGATGCATTATTGTCTTTGATAATATATAATGGTAATTTATTATAAGTATCATATTTTTTCATCAATACCTCGGTAACTTGCCCACCTTTATTAGAAACTTTAATTTTTACCAATTCATTTTCTATAATAGTCTCGTGTTGCTTTGCAGATGGTAAACTTGCACTATAAGCAAATGCTCCTAATTTATTTTGAGTGTCTATAAATGCCAAAGAATCAGAGGGGTTTACAACAATATCTTGTACGGTATCTTCTGTTTTATTATTTTGGTTTACAATTTCTTGTGCCTTCTGTATTGAATCTTGAACTTGTTCTGTTTTTTGCTTTGCTAATTCTTCTGGAGTTGGTTGGTTGGTATAAAAGTACCATAGCATAATGGCACCTAATAGAACAAATCCAATAAGTGAATTGAGGTCAAATTTCTTTTCTTCCATCGGTTTTAATTATCTTTCTAGTATGGTTATGTATTTTTAAAACGTTCGGCAAATGTAGTAAAAACAAGGAAACTCTAATACATAATTGTATGAAACTATTCTCTTTTCAATTTATCTTTAAAAAGAAACATAAGTAGAATTGGAACTGCCAATATAATTATCATTGTTTGGCTTTGTTGAATTACTTGTGGATATAAAGCAATAGTAAGTACAAAACCTCCAATAGCACCTCCTAAGTGAGCACTATGCCCAATATTTCCCCAATTTTTTTTCATTCCAAACATAGAATAAAGTAAATAACCTACTCCAAAAATATAGGCTGGAATTGGGATGGGAATAAAAAACAAGTATAAATTCATACTTGGATTAAGCATTATTGCTGCATATAAAATGCCCATTACTGCACCCGATGCACCTACGGCACTATAATGAGGTTCATTTTTATGAAAACTCATGGCTAATAAACTTCCAGCTAATAATGACCCAATATAAATGGCTAAAAATTTAGGAATTCCTACATGGTTGGTAACAACATCAGCAAACATATAAAGTGTAAACATATTGAAAAATAAATGCGATTGATCTACATGTAAAAACCCAGAACTTAATATTCTAATCTTATCTCCTTTAAAAATGGGAGCAATTTGAAATTTAAATTTTTCAAAAAATGCTCGATCTTTAAATCCTTTAAAAGAAAACAGAACATTAATAATAATAATTACTAAAACAGCTTGATTCATTCTTCAAAATTTTAGACTCAAAGATAAAATTATATCCGATATTTGCTAAATAAATAAAGTAAAATGCAGTTTTTAATTTTTATATTAGTTTATCCTATTATTTGGCTTCTTTCCATTCTACCCATGAGGGTTTTATATTTTTTATCAGATATAATTTATATTCTTATTTATCATATTATTGGTTATCGGAAAAAAGTGGTGAGAAATAATTTAAAATTATCTTTTCCTAAAAAATCACAAGAAGAACTTCTAGTAATTGAAAAGAAATCATTCCATCACTTTGTTGATGTTTTTATGGAAATGATTAAATCATTTAATATTTCTGAAAAAGAAATATCAAAAAGAATTGTTATCGAAAATCCTGATGGGATTAATAAATTTATTACAAGTAATAAAAATTTTATTATTGTATCATCACATTATGGAAACTGGGAATGGGCTCCTTATTTGATTAATAAAATGGTTGATTGCACTAGTTATGCAGCATATGCTAAGATTCAGAATAAATATTTTGAAAAAAAAATGAAAAGTTCTCGAACTAAATTTGGAGTTAAATTTATTTTAAGCTCAAAATTTATAAATAAAATGCAAGAAAATTTTGATAATAAAAAAACGGGAGTTTATGGTTTTTTAAGCGACCAGTCTCCAATGCTACACAAAGCATATTATTGGAGTAACTTTATGGGAATAAGAGTTCCTGTAATTACAGGTCATGAAATGCTAGCAAAAAAATTCAATTATCCTGTAGTTTATTTGCACACAGAGAAAGTTAAACGAGGTTATTATAAATCTAAATTGACTGTTTTAACTGAAAATCCTAATGATTTTCCAGATTATCAAATAACGGATATGTATTTAGATATTTTAGAAAAACAAATTAGAGAAAAACCTGAGTATTATTTTTGGACGCATGCTAGGTTTAAACATGTTGGAAAAGAGGTTTTATAAATATATCTCTAGCCCTCTCCTCTCTCTCAAGAGGGGCATTCATTTTTATTATATACCTGCTATTTCACTTATTTCAGATATAATTTTTTCAGCCAATTGATCTGCATTATTTTGCGATGAACTTTCTGTATAAATTCTAATGATGGGCTCTGTATTAGATTTACGCAAATGTGCCCATTCGGTTTTAAAATCAATTTTAACACCATCAATAGTAGTAATATCTTCATTTTGATATTTAGATGCCATCAATTTTAAAATTTTATCTACATCGATTTGTGGTGTCAATTGAATCTTATTTTTGCTCATAAAATAACTTGGATAAGATTCTCGTAGTTCTTTACAGGTCATATCTGTATTGGCTAAAAGAGATAAAAATAATGCAACACCAACTAAAGAATCTCTTCCATAATGAGAAGCAGGATAAATAATTCCACCATTTCCTTCGCCTCCTATGATGGCATTATTTTTTTTCATCAAATTCACGACATTTACTTCTCCTACAGCACTGGCTTCATAATTTCCTCCATATTTTTGAGTTATATCTCGTAAAGCACGCGTAGAAGACATGTTAGAAACTGTATTTCCAGACTTTTTTGATAATACATAATCAGCACAAGCAACTA
>JAKITG010000145.1 GCA_021648195.1 Flavobacteriaceae bacterium
CAGAAATAATAAAATTTGTTATTTCAGTATTCTCACTATTGTTTTGAGCCCATACTAAGGCATTTTCGCTTTTAGTTATGGTTGAAACAATTGCTATGTCTTGTCCTGATGTGTTTACTGTTTCACTAGTTAAAGTAAAGTTTATCGTATCTGTTTGAGCTCTTAAATGTGTGAAGTTAAAAACCAGTAATATAACTGTAATGCTTTTTAATATATGTCTCATCTGTTTAATTGTTTTTAATGCGTTTGTATTTTGAATTTTTAAGATTAATTACAATTAACTTTTATATCTACGTAATATCCATTTGGCATAGAAGTAGCATCACCTAAAAGGGTTAATCTAGCATTACCGTCCCAATTATCACCATAAGTCAAAGAAGCTATCAATTGAACCGTAAACGTTGTATAACCATTAATACCGTTAGTCCTAGGAGGAATTGTTATTCCAGATGGAGATATTGATGGAACAATTTTATTGTCATCACTGTTGATGGCTGTAATAGTAACCAGAGCATTTCCTGAATTCTCTAACCTTACCGACGTACTACCAAAACTATAGGTAATTTCACGACATCTATAATCTATTGGAGAAACAGGGATTACTAGTATTCTAGTTTCAAATCCCCCAGTAGCCGATAGGTTTACAGTCATATTCCCTCCAATATTTGAACTACTCAATAAAGTTAAAATGCCGCTTACTTCATTAACTGCTGTACTTGGTGAATTGAACGTTATAGGTAAATCAAAAGACTCTCCAGACCTAACAACAAAAGGATTGTTATCCCATACACTACTAAAATAGATTGGCAATTGAAGATCATCAACAGTAACATCATAGTTCCCGTTATTAGTAATTGTTAAATTTTTTGTAGTACTTGTTCCAGGAGAAACAACACCTAAATCAAGAGTAGAATTTGCAGTAATTCCACCAGAATCATCTTGAGCTCTATAGTTATATAGTGTGCTTTGCAAAATATCTAAATTTTGGTCCTTTACATCTTTTAACCTTCTAAATTGATCATAAGTATAATAGGTACTTCTTCCTCCGGCATCTGTATTCTTTGTCATTCCAGTAAGCGGATCAAATTGATATGTAGTTACAAAAGCATCGGTAGTTAATCCGTCCGATCGAATGCTAGCTTCATAATCGCTTGTATTAAGTGCATTTGTATGGACTGTAAGTAAATTATTATATGAGATACCTTCTCCTTTTACAATAGGGTACTCATTATCATAACCCCAAATAAACGAAGTAGTAATACCATCTTTGAAAGTATATTGAAGTATATTACCTTCATCGTCATAATCATCGTAAGTTATTCTAAGTTGATAACTTCCTGCAAAATAAAACCCATTTGCAGAACCAGTAAAAGCACCTTGAGATCTATCATACTGATAAACTTCTCTTAAAACAACATTGCCATGTTCGATGTCATATTTGTAACCTGTTGCACTTACTACTTGACTGTCAACATAGTTTATTTTTTCTAATACACGAGATACAAGATTTTTAGTTAATAGCGCATCACGCATACATTCACTCCCCTCGGAAGCATTCACACAAGCAATGTCATTGTAATCATTAATTCTTTTTTGTTCTGAACGAATGATTTGATTTTTGCTATTTACTGTTGTCTGTTCTTTGATCTGGTCGTATCCATCATATGTATAATTAGTTTCATTTTCTATTGTTCCACCTGATAAAAAAGTGTTTTGAGTTATTTGTATATTATTATAGCTTACAACAGGAGTTTTATATGGATAATAACCAAAATAGTAGTTCTCACTAGGCGGTGTATTACCTCCATAGTAAATAGGGAAAATTTTAATATATAGACCCAATCCATCTATAGTATTGTGGATAGTTTCTTGATAATTATTAGTTGTAGTATAAACACTTCCACCTACTTCCCTTAAACCCTTTTCTAAAAGTAACTTTCCGTTCTTATAATTGGTAGGGTATAAATATGTTTGAACATCACCCACATCTGTTGGTATGTTTTCGAAGGTATATTCCTTTGAATAGGAGTTGCCAATTGAATTCACTGTATTTTCAATAACTCTACTGTAACCTATAGGCGCTCCTAAAGCGGTATTTTGACCAGACATAACTTTTGTGTAATTAAATAGATAAAAACAATTGTTAATTTCCTGATTATCAATGTGATTTGCAAAATGCAGCATAGGTGTCATTAAAACTCCAGAAGAATTGCTCGAATATTCTTGAGCATATTGATACGTTTTTTTTGAAACAAAATCATCATTCTCATCTTTACTTTCTATTTCTTTTATTCTTAATCCGCCAGCGACTGCATTACCGCCGTTACCACCTGAATCTATAGAATAATCTAATTCTCTTGTAGAATTGTTATTAAGGTTTCTGCCTTCAGTATAAAAACCTTGAGGTTCATAAGTATATGCTGTAGTACCCCCAGTTGGATATTTCACTTTACTTAAACTACCTGCGATACCATATTCAATATTGGGTAAACGCATATTACTATAATTGTAAAATCTCCAATCGGGATGTAGATCATAATAACTACAATCAACTTTATCCCTAAACACTAAAAAACCATGTTCAACAGTACTTAAATAAGGACTAGCATTTTGCCCATTATAATAGCCTTGATGATCTATGCCAAAAGTTGACTTTCTTGGCAAACCATCTAATCCTAAATTATAAGAAAAAGTGTACACTTGATCATCAATCACTACTTTGTCTAAACGACTTCGCAGCATTTGATATTTTTCATAAAGTCCTTCATAATTATGAAGATATTCAAGATTGAAATAAGACTGTTCTAAGTTAATCTCCTTATTAAAAGTGGAAAATGTATTAAGACCTAAAATGTTTATAGTTTTATATCGTTTTAGCTTAGAAGCACCATTTACTGGAAAACCATCATCAGGAAAATTAGAAAATATAAACATATCATTAGCCTGAATATCATCTCTATCCTCAAGTGTAAAATTTATACTAATCTCATTAGGTATTGTAACACCTGTTTGATATACATGTTCATGCACAACTCTTGAAAAATTATACCTTGAATAGGGTGTTTCATTGGGTCCATGAGCATGAACAGTTGTATAAGGGCTGGTTTCACCAAAAGCAGGTGACGAGATGGAAATATAAGAGCTTTCGTCATTACCTGGACTATTACTAATGTTGTAAGTAAAATTTATTTCTTTATTATTAGGACTTGTAATTTTTTCTAAGTACCATGCAGTAGTCGTTCTAAAGTTTCCTTTATTTTTGATCTCTTCTATACCTGGTATAGAACCACCCGACAAATAGGTACTATAGTACTCCAAATTCCCTAAAGGTGAATCAGTATAGGATCCTGATAGACTAGTTGACCTTTCTTTAATAGTAAATTCGCCTTTAAAGCCTGTAGGCGTTGTCAATGTAAAATTTTGCGCACTCTCGTTAAAAACAATCTTTACACCATCTTTATTGATTTTTAAAATCTGAATTTGACCTCCTGTTGCTGATTTTTTGGATAATGAAAAGGAACCACTAAAACCAAAGAAATTATAATGGAATACATCAGGTTCTGTATCATTATAACCATAACGCATATTATATTTATAACTATTTTTTGCTGTTAGCGACAGATTGTCCCAATTATTGAGTATATCTAAATAATCATTAGTGTCATAGGTATAGCCTTCATAAAAAGGTGTTTGCACCAAATCATCACCAGAACGAACTGTTCTACTAATAACAGCTGTAGCATTTAGAGACCATCCTAACCCCGCTTCAGAAGCATCTTGGATAGGTTTAATACCTCCTGCGTTATAAGATAATGATAGTGGTAATTTCCAGCCATCAAAATTTATAGTATAAATAGGGATACTGATATTCGCTGTACCAGTATACAAACTTGGCTGTTGAGCCTCAAAACGGGTCATCTCATAAGCCATTGGACTCGGTGGAACAATGTCTGGAATACTGCTATCATTATCATCTTGAGCATCAGAGAATGAATAATTAAATAGAAATATTAGTATTAGACATTTTGTAAAGGATTTTGTTTTCATAAAACATGATATAAGTTAAGTGCTAAATAAGCCCAAGGAATTAAACAATAGTAAGAATGAAAATTTATTAGGTAACTCCCACTGCATAAAAGCATGTTGTAAAATTATGGAGTATATTCGATAAGAAAGTAAAGTTTTACCATAGGATTTGTATGGTTTTTGCCTTATAAATTATAAGGTTTTACCTTACTTTAGTTTCAAACTATTTAGATACATTAGTTCAAAATTATTTAGAATAAATAATGTTGTTGGCTAATTTTTAAATTGGAAAAAATCACTTTCTAAACCGTTAACTATAAAATAATTATGAATAAAATTTTGACTGTATTAATTGTTGATGATCACCCTTTAATATTTGATGGTTATCAAAGAGCTTTAAAACAAATTAGTGAAACCAATGATTTAGAATTTAAAGTGAGGTATGCCACCGATTGCGATTCAGCAAACAAAGAGATTGAAAGGGCTGTAAATGGCACACCTTTGGATCTTGCATTTTTAGATATTAGTTTACCGCCTTCAAAGAATCACAAATTAATTTCAGGGGAAGATTTAGGCTTGAAAATTAAAGGGCTTTTTAAGAATGTTAAAATTATTGTGCTTACTTCCTATACAGAAAACTACCGCCTCAGCCACATTCTAAAACACCTCAATCCAGAAGGGTTTTTACTTAAAAAAGATATTACATATCAATATTTAGTTGATGCCATAGAGACGGTTATTTTTAACCCTCCTTTTTTTAGCAACACTGTTCTCAAATTAATGAGAAAACAATTTTCAAGCGATATTGTTTTAGATCGTATAGACAGGCTACTGTTATATCAAATATCTATTGGCTCAAAAATGAAAGATATACCAGAGGTGATTCCCTTAACGATTGGTGGTCTTGAACAGCGCAAACGAAAACTTAAAGATAAATTTGATTTAGAACACAAATGTGATAGAGAACTCATCATGTTAGCTAAAAAAAAAGGGTTTCTATAATCAAAAAAAGACGTTCAATAAAAACTAAAGTATGAAAACACCAGCATTTAACCTTCAAGAAATTCTAATAGTATTGGTCATTATTGGCATCTTATTATTATTGGCATTACCAAATTTAATGCCACTCATAAGTAAAGCCAAAAGTATTGAGGCACAGACACAACTAAAGTATATCTATAACTCTCAAACGACCCATCGCTATATGTATTCTAAATATTCAATGGATTTATATGAAATAGATTTCGAAGCGCCAAAAACAGTAAAAGAGAATGGAACCAGTAATTATAGCTATGAGATTCTAAAGGCTACCAACAATAGTTTTAAAG
>JAKITG010000146.1 GCA_021648195.1 Flavobacteriaceae bacterium
TACTATAAACTTCTTTATGAAATTGTGGTGTTGCAATTCCTTTATCTAAAAAATCTTTACATTCAAAAATAGTGTTATCGTTATAAATTAAGATTGCAAACGATTTAATACCATCTCTACCAGCTCTACCAACTTCTTGTAAATAATTTTCAATACTATTTGGTATATTCATATGTATAACCGCACGTACATTATTTTTATCAATACCCATCCCAAAAGCATTTGTAGCTACCATAATTGGAGTTTTTTCTTCCATCCAATTATTAAATGCGACTAATTTTTCATTATTTTGAAGTCCACCATGATAATAACTACTTTTATACCCAATACGATTTAACTGTTTTGAAATATCAATACAGTTTTTTCTAGTATTAGTATAAACAATTACAGGCTCATCATAGGCTAATAGTACTTTTTCTAGTTTATCTAACTTATTTTCTGCTTTAAGAATACTATAAATAAGATTTTTTCTGGAAAATGATTTTTTAAAAATTTGAACATTTTTAAGTTCTAAATTTTTTACAATATCATTCATCACTTTAGGAGTTGCCGATGCTGTTAGAGCAATAATATTTACTTGAGGATGTATTTTTTTTAAAATAGAAATTTTCAAATATGCGGGTCTAAAATCATGTCCCCATTGTGAAATACAATGTGCTTCATCAACAGCAATTAAATTAACTTCTAATTGACTAATTTTATCTTGAATAAACTCTGATTGTAGTTTTTCGGGCGACAAGTATAAAAACTTATAATTGCCATATCGTAAATTATCAAAAGCTTTAATTGTATCTTCAATATTATATTTTGAGGTTAATGCTAAAGCCTTTATATTTTTTTTTTGCAAGCTATTAACTTGATCCTCCATTAAAGCGATAAGTGGTGAAATTACAATACAAACTCCACTTTTTGTCAATGCGGGAATTTGAAAACAGAGTGATTTTCCAGCTCCAGTAGGTAATAAAGCAAAAACATCATTTTTTTTAATAACAGCATTTATTATTTCTTTTTGAGGATCACGAAATACTTTATGATTCCAATATTTTTGTAAAATATCATGTATAGAGTTCATCATTATAAATTAACAGCATTTAAAATAAAACGGACTCTTTTTTCAATTGTTCCTTTCGGCACCTCTATAATATCATAACCTAATTCTGTATAAGTTTCTTTTAAATGGTTTTGAATAACTAATGATTGTTCAAAATTTTCATATCGTTCATTATCTGAGGTGTAAATTTCTTGCCAAGATGGCAACATAAATATTGTTGTATATCGATTTTTCTTACTTATTTTTTTATAAATACTAGGGTAATCTATGCCTAAATAATTCATATAAGCATGTGTATCAGGAATACCTCTGTCAAAAAAAACAATTTCAGTTTTCATTTTATCAGCTTGTAAAAATTGATTTTTTCTTCCCTCTAATAGCAATTGACTAAACAACAAGGGTTTTTTTAAAAACAGCTGTTCAGTTCCACCTTCTCTAGCTTTTAAAATAATTTCTCTAGAAATTTCGGGCATACAAGTATATTTTTGATGAATTAATTCATTTAAAATAGTAGATTTTCCAGTTCCTGGTCCACCAGTAATTACAATTTTTTGCTGCATAAAATTTTTGCTGATTATTCTTTATAACTAAAATCAAAATTAAGAAAATAATAATTGTAAATTTGTAAACTTTAAATCAAATTAATTTAGGCGATGAGTAAAGAGACAGATTTTTATGAAAAATTAAGATATAGATTAAGTGAGACAACTATTTTTCCAACAAATTATATGTTTAAATTTATCACTCCAGCTGATGTTGATAAATTAAAACAAATTGAAAATGTTTTTAACGGTTTGGGAGCTGTTATTAAATCAAAATCTTCAAAAAATGGAAACTACAATAGTTTAACAATAATGGTAAATATGGATAATACAGATGAAATTATTGAAAAATATGAAGAAGTTGACAGAATTGAAGGAGTAATATCTTTATGATTTTTTTAACAGAGAATTAAAAAATATAAAATATTTTTAACCCACTTTATTAAAACACAAATCGCCTTATAAATACGTGAAAATTAGAACTATATGATGTTTAAAACACAAATTACACTTATTGTTTTGCTGATTACAATCAGTATAAGCGCTCAAGAAAAAGACAATATTCTTTTTAGTATTGATAAAGAGCCTGTTTACTCTTCTGAGTTTATTAGAGTTTTTCAAAAAAACAAAGAGATTATTGTAGAGAATAATCAAAATAATTTTGATAGTTATTTCGATTTATTTGTTGATTTTAAGTTAAAACTAAAACAAGCCTATGAATTAAGGTGCGACACAACTCCAACTTATATTGCTGAATTAAATAAATATAAAGAACAATTAATTGCTCCATATTTACAAAATTCTGAAGCAACAGAATCACTAGTAAAAGAAGCTTATCAACGAACAACAAAAGAAATTAATGCTAGCCATATTTTAATTAGAGTAAAAGCCAATGCAAAACCCAAAGATACTCTACTGGCTTTTCAAAAAATTATAGAAGCCCGTACTAAAGCACTTAAGACAACTTCTTTTAAAGATGTAGCAAAGCAATATTCCGAAGATCCTTCTGCACAAACCAATGGAGGAAATTTAGGATATTTTACTGCTTTTTCAATGGTGTATGTATTTGAAAATGCTGCGTTTAATACAAAAAAAGGAGAAATTTCACAACCATTTCGAACACAATTTGGATATCATATTTTAAAAGTGAATGATATTAGAGATTCTCAGGGAGAAATACAAGTAGCCCATATTATGGTTAAACCCAAGCCTGATAATACTACTTTAGCAAGAAAAAATATTGACGATATATATAATAAATTAAAACAAGGAGGAGATTTTGCAAAAATCGCTCAAGAACATTCCGATGATACTGGTTCGGCAAAAAAAGGAGGAGTTCTTCCTCGGTTTAAATCAGGTAAAATGATTAAACCATTCGATAGTATTGCTTTTAGTTTAACAGAAATTGGAGATTTTTCAAGCCCTTTTCAATCAAGTTATGGATGGCATATTGTAAAATTATTAAAAAGGTACTCTATCCAAAATTTAGAAGAAGTATATGATCAATTAGAGAATAAAATTAAAAATGGGAGTAGGTCAAAATATGTACAAAAATCATTTGCCCAAAAACTAGAAAAACAATATAAAATTTCTGAAAATTTAGAAATAATTTCTATGTTTTATACTGATAATATTGATGAAATGAAATCAAATAAAAAACTTATTACCATAGAGGATAAATTTTTCACAGCCAATGATTTTTATATATATACATTGAATAATAAAAATAAAAATATAGGAGAACTTTATGATGATTTTAAAAATAAAAAAATAATAGATTATTATAAAAACAATTTAGAGCATACAAATAAAGAATTTGCTGTAATTTATAAAGAGTATAAAGATGGTTTATTATTATTTGAATTGTTACAGAAAATGGTTTGGGAAAAAGCAAAAAATGATACCATTAGTTTAGAAAAATATTATGAAAATAATAAGAGTAAATACAATTGGAAAAAAAGAGGAAATTTAACTATTGCAAGTTGTACTTCATTAGATAAGGCAAATTGGGTAAAAAAATATCTAGAAAAAAATAAATCTATAGATGAAATTAAAGGTTTAATGAATGAAGGAGCTACAATTCATGTTCTTTTTAGTGAAGGTACTTTAGAAGAAGGAAATAGTAAGTTGCCCAAAGATTTTAAAATAGTGAATGGTGTATCAAAAATTTACAATGAAAAAGATAATGAATATACAATTATAAAAGTTGATAAAACAATTCCTATTACAGGTAAAACTTTTAAAGAAATTAAAGGTCAAGTTATTAATGATTACCAAATGTTTTTAGAAAAACAGTGGGCAGAAAGTCTTCGTAAGAAATATAAAGTAAAAGTAAATAAAAGAATTTTAAAAAAGCTAAAATCACAATACACTGATTGATAATGAGAAAATACATCTTATATAGTATTATTATTTTCAGCTTTTTTTCTTGTAAAAATAAAAATAAAGAAGACAATGCAGTTGCAAGAGTAAATAATTTTTATTTATACGAAGAGGAAATAACTGAAAAAATGTTTAGTAATTTCACTAAAGAAGATAGTTTATTATTTAGATCAAATTATATCAACTCTTGGGCTTTAGAAAAAATATTATTAGATAAAGCACGAATAAATATTGAAGATAAAAATAGCGATATCAAAAAGTTAGTTGCTTCCTATGAAAAAGAACTTTTAATAGATCGTTATAAACAAGCTATTTTACAACAAGAATTAGACACTATAATAACAAATCAAGATATTGACAAACACTATAAAAAGAATAAAAACATATACAAGCTAAACGAAAAATTAATCCAATTAAAGTACGTCAATTATAATAAAGACATCAATAACGAAAGAAAGGTAATTAAACTTTTTAAATCTAAATCTTCCGAAAATATTAGAGAATTAATCAAAAAAGAATTAGAATTTAACTCCTTTAATTTTAATGATAGCATTTGGGTTAGTTTAAAATCAGTATTAAGAAAGTTGCCAATTCTTAAAGATATAAAGAATATAAAAAAGAATGATTTTATTAAAAAAGAAGACTCATTAGAAGTATATTTGGTGGCAGTAAATGACATCTTAAGAAGAAATCAAATTGCACCAAAAAAATATATTTTGCCTAGAATCAAACAAATGATTTTACACAAAAGGAAATTAAAATTAATACAAGAAATTGAAAAATCTCTAATTACAGATGCCATTAATAAAAAACAATTTGAACAATACTAAATATGATTAATAAGATAATATTTTTAATATTTATTTGCCTAGGCTTTCAATTGAATGCCCAAAAGAAAGTTAAAGTTGACGGCGTAGCAACCGTTATTGGTAAAAATATAGTTCTCAATTCAGAAATTGCTGCCTTTAAAAAGGAATTAACCCAACAAAGTGAAGGTAAAATCAAGATTTCTGATTGCGAAATGCTAGAAGAAATTATGATTCAAAAATTACTTTCACACCATGCTGTGATTGACAGTATTGTTGTTGAAGACAGCGAAATTGAGCAGAAAGTTGATCAAACAATAGGTAGTTTTGCGCAACAATTAGGAAGTGTTGAAAAGGTAATTGAGTTCTACGGATTTAACGATGAAGATGATTTGAGAAAAGAGAACCGGTCACTTTTGAGGAGACTCCAGGTTGCTGAAGACAGGAACGAAGAACTTGCACTGGCTGGGCCAAGTGC
>JAKITG010000004.1 GCA_021648195.1 Flavobacteriaceae bacterium
CAAAAAAATCAGAATATTCACTTGGTTTTTAGAAACTGACGTAAAAAAATTATGAAATTATCAGCAACCGAGATTTTTTTTAAATTACAATCCTAATTTTTAAACTTATTCGCACGATGAATAATACAGGTTAATTCTTTTAAAAAAAATCTGAAAATTCAATTAGAAGCAAGACCTAGTAGGTTTTTAAAACCTACTAGGTCTGAAAAAATAAAATTTATACAGAATAGTATGTGTAATTTAATAATAAACCATTATAACATCTATTTTAAAGTACTTATTATTTTAGCATTACCCATAGCAGGAACAACTTGTTCAAGATAGGTTGCCATTTTTTTAGACCCATCTATCATTAAAATTGTTTCTTCTTTTTCATTTTCAACATTCACTATTTTCACTTTCCAGTTCCCTTCTTCTTTACCTACAACTTCCAATTTCATAATTTTTAACTTTTGAGTCATTACATCTAAATTGTAAAATGAAGTTGTATAACCCTCAGTTAAGGGAAATCTAGCAATTAACATATCATAACCCGCACCACTGGTAAGTAAAGCGCTATCAACTGGAAAATCTTTTGTTTTTCCCATCATAGTAACCGAAACTTTTTTAGGAGCATACACCACTTCTGTAGTTTGTCCACCTTGAATTATAATTCTTTTTACAGGTATCATATTTTCTAAATAAACCACATCTTCACTATTTCCCATAGCCGAAGTTGAAACATCTTTAATAACCCATTGTAAACCTTCTTTTTTAATTGTTCTGGTAGATTGCATAGGGATATTTTGCCCTTGTACTGCAATTTTTATATCATATCCAAAAGTTCCTTCTTTTAAATCATTACTTAATGTTGGTAAAGCTGCTGCTACTTTAATGGCCTTGGCTTTTTTATAAACTACCTTAGAGACATCTTGAGTAATTTCTCCAAGTCTTTTTGCCACTTCTTCCGACATTGTTTCTTGATATCGCCCACCTAAATGTTTAGCTAGAAATTTTTCAGTAGTTACCCACATTGCCATTTGATTATTGGGTTTTCTAAATCCGTGACCTTCATCATCTGCTAAGAGATATTCTACTTCTTTGCCAGAATCACGCATAGACACAACAATTTGATCACTTTCTGCTTGTTTTACTCTTGGGTCATTTGCTCCTTGAATAATTAATAAGGGTTTGGTAATTTTATCTACACTGAATAAAGGACTTGCTTCTCTTATCAGTTTTCTTCCTTCTTCAGTTTCTGGATCTCCTGTCATTTCGTACAGACTTTTTCTAAATGATTCCCAATATGCAGGAATTGATTCTAATAGCGTAAATAAATTACTTGGCCCTACAATATCAACACCACAAGTATAAACTTCTGGAGTAAAAGCTAAACCTGCTAGTGTTGCATACCCACCATAGCTTCCTCCCATAATGGCTACACGTTTTTTATCGACAATACCCTCAGCTACTAAATGCTTTACACCCCAAGTAATGTCATCTTGCATTTTTTTACCCCATTCTCTATCTCCAGCATTTAAAAATGATTTGCCATAACCGCCACTAGCTCTAAAATTAGGTTGTAAAACAGCATAACCTCTATTGGCTAACATTTGTGCATAAGAATTATAACCCCAATAATCTCTAGGTCCTTTTGGTCCACCATGTACAAGTACTACCAAAGGAAGGTTTTCTTTTTTTGCTCCATAAGGAATAGTTAAATAACCTGGAATTTCTAAACCGTCGCTACTTTTAAATGAAATAGACTCCATTTTTGCCAAATATTGCTCTACTTCTTTTAAACGAGGTCTTGGTGTATATTGATGAATTAATTTTTTGGTATCCCTATTAAAATAATAGGTTTCAGAAGCTGATTGATCACTACTCACATAAATTAACATTTGTTTGTAATCTTTAGTAAAACTTGTAAAACCTATTTCTTTGCCTTTGAATTTACTTTGTAGGTATTTGTACATTTCACCCCATTCTTTATTTTTCCAATCTCTTTCTCTTTTATCATAGATATATGAAGTGTATAAAACTTCTCTTGTATTGTCATCAATAAGCATACCTCCAAAGTCAACTTTATTTTTTTGGTCACTTTCAATTTTTTCAATTTTTTCTGTTTGATCATCAAATGAATAAAGTGTAGAAAAGTTTACATCACCTTTATTTGATACTAAATAAGTTTTAGTATTGTCTTTATTCCAACCTGCTATATGTGCTTTTTCTTGAAGATTTGTTTCGTATATTTTAGTAAATTTATTATCGCCATCAACACGAAGAATTTCAGAAAAACCTTCTTCATTGGTGCGATATGCCAAACGTGCCTTTTCATCCCAATCAAAATTCCAGCCCGTAATTCGATTCTTATTTTCAAATAATAAATCCAATTTACCTGTTGCGATATTTAATTTATACAAATCGTGCCATGCTTTATCTCTATCATTAATCCCAACCATCATAATATTTGGATCTTTCCTACTTACTTGATAAATCATCACTCTAACATCTTTCATCGGACTTAAATTCTTAAAGACAGGAACTCCTGTTTCTTTTACAGCTTTGTCTTTAGGATCAACAGCATAAACATTATAATTCTCATCTCCTTTATTGTCTTTTACAAAAAGAATATACTTACTGTCATAGGTCCAAAAATAACCACCAAGAGGTCTTTCATTATTAGTTAATGGTCTTGCTTTTTCAAAAGGTTCGTCAAATTTTTTAACCCAAATATTCATAATGCCATTGTATTCTTTTTGAAAGGAAATCCAATTTCCATCAGGACTTAATTGTCCAGCAGAAATTTCAGGATTACCAAAAAAGATATCTCTATCGATTATAGGTGCATTTTTTTGTTGACTAACGACTTGCAATGAAATCATTGCAATTAGCATAAAAAGTAGTTTTGTAGTTTTCATATATTTAAATTTAATTATTATTATTATTTGACACTAAAAATGAATTATTGTTATATGTTTTATTTAAAAATAGCTTTTCTTTTTTCTAAAAATGCTGTTGTTCCTTCTTCAAAATCTTCTGTACCAAAACAATTACCAAATTGTGCTATTTCTACTTGATAGCCATTTACTCCATCTTTAAAATTTGCATTGATTGCTTTTATTGCTGAAGCTATAGCTAAAGGTGAATTGTTTATAATTTTACTTGCTAATTTTTTTGCTAATAGTAATAGTTCCTCTTGAGAAACTACATGATTTACCAATCTGTTTTGTAAGGCATCTTCTGCCGAAATCATCCCTGCAGTTAGTATCATTTCCATCGCTTTTCCCTTACCAACTAACTGAGGTAATCGTTGTGTACCTCCATAACCTGGTATTACACCTAAACTCACTTCGGGCAAACCCATTTTTGCATTATCACTTGCAATTCTAAAATGGCATGACATTGCTAATTCTAAACCTCCGCCAAGAGCGAAACCATTAATTGCTGCTATAACAGGAGTTGATAAATTTTCAATAAAATCAAAAAGTAATTCCTGTCCTTTTTTAGAAAGGTTAGCTCCTTCAACAACATCAAAATATGCAAATTCAGAAATATCTGCACCTGCTACAAAAGCTTTATCTCCACTTCCTGTTAAAATAACAACTCTAATGTTTTTATCCAAATCTACTTCCGCGAAAGCGTTATGTAACTCTTGAATAGTTTCTCTATTTAATGCATTTAACTTTTTTGGTCGATTGATTACAATCGTTGCTATACTTTTATCTGTTGTAACTAATATATTGTTATAGCTCATAATATCTATTTAAAATAATTTATTGATTAAGTTTTAAGGTTTTTCTAAAGGTAAAGTTACAGTAAAAACTGTTCCTTTATTCAATTGTGATTCAAAAGTTATGATACCGTTATAAGTCTCAACTATATTTTTAACTATTGGCAATCCGAGTCCCATACCACTTGATTTTGTAGTGAATTTTGGTTCAAAAATTTTATCTTTATCCTCATCTAAAATTCCTGTTCCATTATCTAAAACAGTAATAATAACATTCGTATTTGCTTCACTTACAGTTACCAATATTTTAGGGTTTTCATTATCTTTTGAAGCATGAATTGCATTGGTAATTAAATTGGTAATCACCCTTGTTAACTGAATTTTATCCAGTTTTGCAATAATTTCATTCTTATCATGATGATAATCAATATATTCTTCATGGAAAATATCTAAAGCCAATTTTACTTGCTGAACAACATTTAATGCTTCTCTTTTTTGAGTTGGCATTTCTGCAAAATTTGAAAAAGCTGAAGCTATAGAACTCATCGTATCTATTTGCTGAATTAATGACTCACTATATTCATGAAGTTTTTGTTTAATATTTGGATCTTTAGGGTCAAACTTATGTTCAAAACTTTGCACTGTTAAACGCATTGGAGTTAGCGGATTTTTAATTTCATGAGCTACTTGTTTTGCCATTTCTCTCCAAGCTTGTTTCCGCTCAATCTTTGCCAATTGAACTGCACTGTCTTCCAATTGATCAATCATAACATTATATGCATTAACCAAATTGTATATTTCTTGACTAGACTCCTTTAAAATTATTTTTTTATTGGTTTTATCTAAAGCTGTTTCTCGCATTTTATTACTAATATACTCTATAGGTTTGGTAATATATTTTGATAAAAAATACGCTATTACAACGGCTATCAATAAAATAAGCAAATACACAATTGACAAACGTTTTAAAAATGAAATTAGCTCTTCATCTTGAAAGGTATTATCTTGTAAATAGGGTACTCCAATAATACCAATAGGTGTTGAATTCACATCGTCTAAATACGAAAAAGATGATGTAAATTGCTTTCCATCAGTTGATTTTCTGGGCAAAACTGTACGATGAAACGGACTATTCGTGATTTTATCTAAAATAGATTTCGACAAACTGGTATTGGCTGTGTCTTTAGAAGAACTTGAATGTGAACTAAGAAGTAATGCTCCTTCTAAATTATATAAATTAATATCTAAATTATGGATATCAGAGATTTCATTTATTTTTTTATCTAAAATTCCAGATAAAAAATTCCCCTTCAATAAATCATCATCATTTCTATTTAGCTCATAAGAAATAGCAGATTTGATTGCTTCTTCTTTACGTTCTAATCTTCTTTCGTGATAATCTTCTGTTTGTTGCTTATATTGATAAACACTTATAGCAGCAATTAAAATAGAGGCAAGAAGCACTAAAAAAAGTATGCTAATAAAAATTCGTAAACGTAAAGAAAGTTTGTTTTTCATTTAAATATATACCTAGTACCAATTTAATTTTAAAATACTTAAGACCGTTGCAATATTGAGTAAAATTAAGATTTAAAGCTTTTTTACTTCGAATTACTTCCTTCTCTAAAAAATTTAAGTCCTCATAAACAAAGGTTTACTGCGGGTTAAATTTTTATCGAGCGTCATACTTCTTTGTCAAAAGAGCTTTTGCAACGGTCTTTATACCAATTTAACATCATAATGTCGCATTGAGATTGTTTAATTCAATTATACGACATTATAAAATTAAATTGGTATTACTTGTATAAATGTAAGGATATTTTCAATACCAATGAAAATAAATTATGCTATATCAAATAATTTAAGACCGTTGCAATAAATTATTTGCTACCCTCTAATTTGCCTCAAACCTTCATAAACAACAATACCTACAGCATTTGCCAAATTTAAACTTCGCACATACTTACTATATAGTGGAATTTTATAGAGCTTGTTAGAATATTTTTTTAGAATCAATTTTGATAAACCTACAGATTCCTTACCGAAAATAAGGAATAATTCATCTTCAAAATTTATTGACCAATGATCTTCTTTACCATGACTAGAAAAAA
The DNA here is from genome assembly GCA_021648195.1 of Flavobacteriaceae bacterium. Lineage (GTDB taxonomy): Bacteria > Bacteroidota > Bacteroidia > Flavobacteriales > Flavobacteriaceae > Lutimonas. Next base: position 5,824 of record JAKITG010000004.1, read on the forward strand.
AAACCATGGCTACATCTTTATTTTTATTAAGAAAATCTTCAATATTTTCATAAATAGTTACCGATAAGTGTTGCCAATAATCTAAGCCTGCACGTTTTAATCTTGCGTCATTGATTTCAAAACCAAAAGGTTTTACCAAATGTAAGTTTGAACCTGAAGCTAAACTTAAGCGACCAATATTACCTGTATTATTAGGAATTTCAGGTTCAATTAAAACAATATTTAATGCCATTACTTTAGTATCGTTTTTACAAATTCATCTATATTTTCAATACCTTTTTCTGTTAGATACTTGATAAATGCAGAACCAATTATTGCTCCTTTTGTATGTTTAGTGACTTGTAAAAAGGTTTTATTATTTGAAATACCAAAACCAATAATTTGTGGATTGTTCAATCGCATAGCTTCAATGCGTTTAAAATATTCAGTTTGTGCTGCACTAAACCCTGATTGACTTCCAGTTACACTTGTACTACTTACCATATAGATAAATCCGTTAGAAATAGAATCGATATAGCGAATTCTTTTTTCTGAGGTTTGCGGAGTAATTAAAAATATATTTTCTAAATTATATTTTTTAAAAATAGCTTTATAATCTTGATGATAAATATCAACTGGTAAATCGGGTACAATCAAACCATCGATACCAATTTCTGCACATTTTTTGCAAAAAGCCTCTACACCATATTGCATCATCGGATTAAAACAACCCATAATAATTAACGGAATACTTACTGTTTTTCGAATGTCTTTCAATTGTTCAAAAAGTAGTTTAGTTGTCATTCCGTTTTGTAAAGCTTTGGTGTTACTCTCTTGAATTATTGGTCCGTCAACCAAAGAATCTGAGAATGGTAAACCTATCTCTATCATATCCACACCAGATTTTTCTAGACCTTGAATAATGCTAACTGTATCTTCTAATTTAGGATACCCCGCAGTCAAGTATATGGATAAAATCTTGTTACTTTCTTTTAGTTTTTTATTTATTTTGTTCATTTAATTATAGTGTTGAGTACAGAGTATTGAGTCGTTCTCAATACTAACTTCTCATTTTTTATTACTACTTTAGGTTAAAATAATCAATATAAGTATTCAAATCTTTATCTCCTCTACCTGATAAATTAAGAACAACTATATCTTCTTTTTTAAATTTCATTTTGTTTAATGCTGCTAATGCATGCGCTGATTCAATGGCTGGAATAATCCCTTCCAATTTACATAATTCCAACCCTGATTGCATCGCTTCATCATCGGTTGCATTTAAATATTTTGCTCTTTTAGATATAAATAAATGTGCATGTTGTGGACCTACCCCAGGGTAATCCAATCCAGCAGAAATGGAATAGGGTTCAATAATTTGTCCATCATCGGTTTGCATTAATAAGGTTTTACTTCCGTGAATTATACCTTTTTTACCCAAAATACTTGTTGCTGCCGATTTGCCTGAATCCACACCTTTTCCTGCAGCTTCAACTGCAATTAATTTTACATTTTTATTATCTAAATAATGATAAAATGCTCCAGAAGCATTACTTCCTCCTCCAATACAGGCAATAATATAATTTGGATTTTCTGTACCTTCATGTTCCTTTAATTGCCATTTGATTTCTTCTGAGATTATAGATTGAAATCGCGCCACCATATCTGGATAAGGATGAAAACCAACAACAGATCCAATGATATAATACACATCAACAGGGTTATTGATCCACGCTCTAATTGCTTCATTTGTGGCATCTTTTAAAGTTCTACTTCCAGATTTTGCAGGAACAACCGTTGCGCCTAACATTTTCATACGAGCAACATTTGGAGCCTGACGAGCAATGTCTATTTCGCCCATATAAATCGTACACGGAATTCCTGCTAATGCGCAAACCGTTGCCGTAGCTACACCGTGCTGACCAGCTCCAGTTTCGGCAATGATTTCTTTTTTACCCAAACGCTTTGCCATTAAAATTTGACCAATTGTATTATTAATCTTATGTGCACCAGTATGATTTAAATCTTCTCTTTTTAAATAGATTTTAGTATTGTATTTTTTGGACAACCGTTTAGCTAAATACAAGGGAGAAGGTCGACCCACATAATCTTTTAATAAGGATTGAAATTCTTCTTTAAAAGAAGCTTCATTCATTATTTCTAAATATTTATTTTGAAGTTCTTCTACATTTGGATATAACATTTCTGGTACAAATGAACCTCCAAATTCTCCGTAATAACCTTTCTCGTTTATCCCCCATCCTAAACTTCCCTCAATAGGGGAAGGAATATTTTCTTGATTAATCATTTTAGTTGCTTTATAAAATTTGTTAATTTTTCAAGATCTTTTAACCCCGCTTTTAGTTCAAACTTGCTGTTCACGTCAATGGCATAGCAATATTTAGATTTCTGCCTACGCAGAAATGACAAAACTTTATCAATTTCATTTAATCCAATACCTCCACTTAAAAAATAAGGTTTCTTACTTGGGTATTTTTCTAACAGTTTCCAATCAAATACAACTCCGTTCCCTCCTTTTTCTTTTCCTTTGGTATCAAATAGAAAATAATTACAAACATTTTCATACGGATCCAACATCTTAAAATCAAATGTTTCTCCAACAGGAAATACTTTAATTACCTCAACATTTTTAAAAATTTTACAAAACTCTGGAGATTCATCTCCATGTAATTGAATTGCATCTAAATTGTGTTTTTCTATTTTAGATAACACTTCTTCTACATCTGCATCAACAAAAACACCTACTTTTTTAATGTTTTTAGGTAACTCTGCAATATTTCCTTCAAAATTTCGTTTAGATTTATTATAGAATATAAAACCTAGGTATTCAGGATGCAATTTTGCAACCTTCTGAATGTTAGTTTTATATTTCATTCCGCAAATTTTTAGCCTCATCTAATCTTATTTTTTGATTAATCTAAATGTGATTTTATCTTGATTTTTTACTCATCATTTGATGAATTATTCCTGTTTTATTTGATGAATACTTTTCTTCAATTTGTTTAAAATTAAAACTCTTATAAAATTTCATTACCTACAATTTCTTAATAAATTCTTTACATGCAAATTTAGGATCATCCGTTTTCATGAAATTTTCTCCAATTAAAAAACCTTGAAATCCATATTTTTTTAGTTCTTGAATTGCTTCAACGGAACTAATTCCGCTTTCTGAAATTTTTATTTTCTCATCAGGAATTAATTTTGACAAACCTTTACTTGTTTCCAAGGAAACTTCAAATGTTTTTAAATTTCTATTATTAACACCTACCATATGGACATAGGTTAAATCAGCTTTTTTTAACTCATCTTCGTTATGAATTTCTAATAAAACTTCCAACCCAAATTTATTGGCTAGACTTGAAAATTGAATTATTTCAGCTTCACTTAAAATAGCTGAAATCAATAAAACGACATCTGCTCCAAAAGCTTTTGCTTCATAAATTTGATAAGAATCAATAATAAAATCCTTCCTTAAAATGGATGTTTTAACCGTATTTCTAGCTTGTAATAAATCATCTAAAGCTCCTCCAAAATATTTAGTATCTGTTAAAACTGAAATTCCTGAAACGCCAGCTTCTTCATATCCTTTTACAACATCAATCACATTGCTATTTTGATTGATTATTTGTTTTGAAGGCGAGCGACGTTTAAACTCAGCAATAATCCCACTTCCTGATTTTATACTTGCCACTAATGAATTCGTTTTACGTAAAAACATTGGCGATTGTTGTAAAAAATCAATCGGAATCACTTCCTTTTTTGCTGCAACCTCTTGTTGCTTATCTATTATAATTTTATCTAAAATATTCATTCTTATTTTTGTAAAAAATATTCTCTTTTTTAAAATACTATTGTCCGATTAAAATTTACTTAAATGCTTCAAGCTATATCTAATACCAAATTAACCATAAAATAGATCAAATGTTTTTATAAAAGAGATACCTTGATTTTTTATTTTTTCCTATTCTCGTCTTTTTACTGAAAATACTATTTTAAAACAACTGTTTATCAGTTCGTTTAAAACAATTTTTTCATCTTGTATCGGACAATACTATTTTTAAAATTTACTTATATTTCATTTATTAATACCTACAAAGTTATAAAAACCTTGCAGGATAACTATTTATTTAACTCTTGTAATTTTTTAAATGTATTTAAGGCACTTTTACTTTCTAGAGCTTCTTTTGCCAAAAGAAAACCTTCGATATGGGATATTTTTTTTGAAACAGAAATTGCCAAACCAGCATTGGCACAAACTACATTATTTTGTGCTTCTGTACCTTTTCCATTTAAAATATCCATAAAAATTGATGCACTTGCTTCTACGGTTCTTCCTCCGTAAATATCTTTTTTATTTATGGTTTTGATTCCTAATTCATCAGGACTAAAAATTTTATCTTCTTTATTGCTAATCATCTTTGTTTTACCCGTTAATGAAATTTCATCATAGCCTGCCAAATCATGTAAAATGGTATAATTTCTATCCGTATTTTGATATAGATAGCCATACATTCTTGCCAATTCTAAATTAAAAACTCCTACAATTTGATTTTGAGGAAATGATGGGTTTACCATCGGTCCCAACATATTAAAAAATGTTTTCACCCCTAATTCTCTTCTAATTGGCGCTACATTTTTCATGGCAGGGTGAAACAACGGTGCGTGTAAAAAACAAATCCCTACTTTATCAATGGCTTCTTCTAATTTACTTTCTTGATTTGTGAATTGGATTCCTAAAAACTCTAAAACATTTGATGATCCGCAAGAAGATGAAACTCCATAATTTCCATGTTTGGCTACTTTAACATTTGCTCCTGCTGTTACAAAAGAGGACAAAGTTGAAATATTAAAGGTGTCTTTTCCATCACCTCCAGTTCCACATAAATCAATAGTGTTGTATGCTGATAAATCTATCGGTAAACACAAATCTAACAATGCTTCTCTAAAGCCATCTAATTCTGCTACAGAAACACTTCGCATCATATAAACCGTTAAAAATGAAGCTATTTGACTATTATTATAATTTCCTTTTGAAATATTTACCAAAACATTTTTAGCCTCTTCTTTGGTAATTCTCTCATGATTTATTAATCTGTTTAGTATTTGTTTCATCTGTCTATAATATTTGTTAAACTGGTCACATGCTGCCTGCCCGCCGCAGGCTGGTTAATCATCTCCTTAGGTGAAAAAATTTTTAACATGCTCGCTTCATATTTTTAGTATTAAAAAGTGAGTAATTTAGTAATGAGTTAATTTTTCAAGGTATTTCAGTACTCAATACTAGTTTCTAATTTTTTACCCAATTCTCTAATATTTTTTTTCCTTGTGGGGTTAAAATTGATTCAGGATGATACTGTACTGCTCTCACATCAAGATTTTTATGCCTTAACGACATAATCTCTCCTTTTTTATCTATTGAAGTTATCATTAACTCTTCTGGAAGATTTTTAGAAACTACCCATGAATGATATCTTCCTACTTCTATTTTTTTGGGAATTTCTTTATATAAAACCTCATCGTTATTTATCAATTCAATTTCTGTAGAAACTCCATGATAAACTTCACTTAAATTTTCAATTTCTCCTCCAAAAACCTCAGCGATAGCTTGTTGACCTAGACAAATACCCAAAATACTTTTGGTGGTTGCATATTGTTTTATAATTGGTTTTAACAAACCTGCTTCATCGGGAATTCCTGGTCCAGGAGAAAGTAATATTTTATCATAAGCTTCTACTTCATCTAAAGTTAATTTATCGTTTCGTTTTACCGTTACATCACAAATTAAATCATGCAAATAATGCACTAAATTATAAGTGAAAGAATCGTAATTATCTATAACTAATATTTTTTTCATTATTATTCTTAACCCTTTTCAAAGGAAAGGGAATTTTTATTTATATTACTTCTGTTAAATCAGAAATCTTACTGTTTATAATTCTTAGTTTTATTTTTTATCTGAATTTCTCACTCCTAATCCTGCTAAAACTAACCCATAACAAGCTTCTTAAAAGGAGAATTTACTATATTTTTTCTGCCAACTCTAAAGCTGTTTTTAAGGCTCTTAATTTATTATACACTTCTTGCAATTCATTTTCGGCAGTAGATTTGGCTACAATACCTGCTCCTGCCTGATAAAATAATCGATGATTTTTACTTAAAAAAGATCGAATAATAATTGCATGATTAAAATTACCTTCAAAATCCATAAATCCAATAGCACCTCCATAAAAAGCTCTATTTGTTGTTTCATATTTTTCTATCAACTGCATGGCTTTATGTTTGGGTGCTCCAGATAAAGTTCCTGCAGGGAAAGTATCGGCAACAATTTGAAATGTGATAGCATCTTTATATTTCTTACCAACAACTTTAGATACCAAATGAATTACATGCGAAAAAAACTGAATTTCTTTATAATTTTCAATTTGAACATCATATCCATTTCTGCTCAAATCATTTCTAGCCAAATCTACCAACATTACATGTTCGGCATTTTCTTTTTCATCATTTGTAAGTAATTTTGCAACTTCTAAATCTTTTTCATCATTTCCTGTACGCTTAAAAGTACCTGCTATAGGATGAATTTCAGCCTTACCTTTATTAACTACTAATTGAGCTTCGGGAGAAGAACCAAAAATTTTGAAATTTCCATAATCAAAATAAAATAAATATGGTGACGGGTTTATTGACCGTAAGGCTCTATATACATTAAATTCGTCTCCTTTAAATCCTTGAGAAAATCGTCGCGATAAAACCAATTGAAAAACATCTCCTCTAAAACAATGTTTTTTTCCTAATTCAACAAACTCTTTAAACTCTTGATCTGTTAAGTTAGAAGCTTCATCTGTACAATTGGAATAAGAATAAGATGCAAAATTTTTATTCTCAATTAGTTGAATAATTTCATCAATATTACTTTCATTCTCATAACAATGGGAAAAAATATGTGCTTCGTTTTTAAAATGATTTATTGCAATAATATTTTGATAAACGGCATAATAAATATCTGGAATTTCAACATCATTTTCCTTTTTTCGAATTGAGACATCTTCAAAATATTGTACTGCATCATAATTTATATAACCAAACAAGCCATTATTAATAAATTTGAAATCTTGATTTTCTGTATCAAATTTCTGACTAAAATCATGAATAACTTTAGGAATACTGGTTTCACTTGTTATTTCGGTTTTTTTATTCTTCCCATCAGGAAATGACTCTAATATTTTACCAGTATTTATTGTAATACTAGCAATAGGGTTACAACAGATATATGAAAAACTGTTTTCATTTCCATGATAATCAGAACTTTCTAACAGAATGCTATTAGGGTATTTATCTCTAATTTTTAAGTAAATACTAACGGGTGTTATTGTATCTGCTAGTATTTTTTTAGAATATGTTTTTAATTTATAATTCATTTTTATTCCAAATTTAATTCAGTAACGTTTGCTTTATGAGATGCTGAAATAGAATTCAGCATAAACTAAAAAAGGCTTGTCGTGAAGACAAGCCTTTTGATATTATAATATACAAGGTACTACTTCACAAATTTATTTTTTGTAAAGACCACCACCAAGTATTTAATTTTTGTATTTTCATATTTATGTCAGCAAATTTATAAAAAAAAATTAATTATCAAAGTAATTTTGCATTATTTATAAAAAAATTGACTTTTTGATAAAATTATTAATCTCTTTTAAATATTCTTACGGAACCAATTGTACTTCTTTCCAAGCTGTTCCATTATGAAAATATAACTTATTATCTGTTCCAACATACAAATCGCCTAAAGCTCCAGAAGGTGCTGTAGCTTGTGCTTCTAAACGCATCACTCCATTAATATGCACTTTTTGTTGAGGTGAAGTTGTACCAATACCAATATTTCCGTTAAAATAAGAATCGGCATCAGAAAGAGAATAAATTGAAAAATTTTCAGATGTCCCTTTATTAAAAGACCCGTCAATATATATTGCATAACTATTCGCTACAGTTCCAGTACCTAAATATTGAAAAACCAACCCATTTACCTCACCTATAGTTCCATCATTTCTAACAACACTTCTAAATCCAGCACCATAATTTAAAGTTCCTGAATTATTTAACTCAGACCATACTCCAGCACCCTCGGCTACAGTTCCAATATTAACTAATTCTGAATAGCTACTCATAGCATTATTAAGAGTTCCTCCAACATTTGAGTTTTCAGCAAAACTTACCGTTCCGATGGCATAATCAATAGTTGCACTGCTACTATTTTTAGCAAATGCAGCCAATGCATAGGTAGAAACATTCGTGCCTGTACCTTCATAAGTTGCATTTATTCTAGTTGCAGTATTTGCCCCATCAGTATCTTTTATACTTTCTACATATAATTTATGTGCGCCAGTAGAGAAATTATCTCTTCCAATTCCAACACTACCGTTATAATAGGCAATATTAGAACTTGCTCCATCCACAAACTTTCCTGTTCCACCACCAGCTTCAACCCAACTAGTATCATTATAGTTCCAAACAGATTTTGTTTCTGTATCATAAACCTGTAAGCCCATTGCTGGACTGACAATAGCAGTTCTTTGAGCTGTAGTCATTCTTGGCATTAAAAAGCCTTTATCTGTGGCAGTAATATCTAATGCAGCAGATGCATCTGGTGATGTTGTACCAATCCCTACTTGTGCAAAACTCACACTTGATATGATAAACATTAAAGAAAAGAATTGTATTTTTTTATTCATAACTATATTAATTTTTATTCTATTATTATTTTTTTAACGCCTTGTTTTCCTTCGTGGCTAAATTTCAATAAATAAACTCCACTTGGTAAATTTGGTTTTTGTAATGTTCCTATTCCATTTTGAATAGATACATTTTGATACAAACGTAATTGCCTACCTCTTAGGTCATAAAGTGAAATTTCTAAATTATTTAAATTATTTTCTGATCTGAATTGAATATTATTTTTGCCTGATTTTATAGGGTTAGAAAGAATACTTATTCCATTAAACAAAAACAAATCATTTACTGTTAAAAGTATTTGATGGTCTATTCCAAAGGTGAATTGAGAAAACCCATTTAAAGCAACTTCATTACTTGCATCACTAGTAGTATTCCCTGTTAAAAGATCTCCAGAAACAATATTTGTTCCTACTGCACTTACTAAATTCCATGTACCATTATCGTTACCAACAATAGCAATAGAATTTAACGCTCCACCATTATCATTCACCAAAGAAGTAATACCACTTGCATTGTTCCATGGTAAAGTTATTATTGCATTTCCAGTAAGTTTCCAGTATTCTACATTAGAAACTGCATCTACACCTGCTCCATTTGATCCATTGGTTGGTGTGGCATTAAAATACGATCCAACAATGTTTCCTGTATGATTTGCAAAAACTGGAGCATATACACCATTGTTTCCAACAGGTAATTTTGTTTCTCCATTTCCGTATGCGGTAACTTCTCCATCTACATATTCTTGTGCAAATCCCCAATCACTACCTGCTTCTACAGAAAATTTTCCAGAAGTATTTACTGTAACTACTGTATTGCTTGTAGTGAAATCTGTATTGCTTTTCAGGTAAAATTCTGAACTAGCACCTATATATAAGTCTTGAGAAAATGTGTTTTGAACTAAAAGAAAGAAAATAAGAAGAAGAAAGCTTAATTTAATTCCTTTAAAAATGTGTAAAATTTTTGTCATATTTCTTAATTTTTATCAAATTTATAAAAATATTTAATACTTTGATTCTTTTAGCCTACTTTTATTTGTATTTGATTTTAAAATAAATAAGTATTGCTGACAAAAAAGCTGTAACACTATTTGCTAAAATCATGGCTAAGCTATCAATATAGAAACCATAATACAACCAAGCTATAACGCCTATAAAAAATAATGAAAACATACTTAAAGAAAGGTTTTCTGCTGATTTTTCTTTCCATGTTTTATATACTTGAGGTACAAATGAAGATGTTGTTAATACTCCTGCCAACAAACCTACAATTTCGATGTTAAATATCATATTTGTAATTTTTTCAGGCGCGAAAATACGACCTTTTTTCAATTGCAAACGAAAAAATAAATAAATATTACAATTGGTAGATTCAACTAACAAACACAACTTTTAGATTTTCAATTAACTAACCAACTATATTTACAATCTTTCCCAGCACTACAATTACCTTTTTAGGCGTACGCCCTTGCAATTGATCTTGAGTTTTTTCATGAGCTAGTACAGCTGCTTCTATTTCATCTTTACTTAAATCTAAAGAAAGTTCCATCGTAAAACGCATTTTACCATTAAAAGAAATAGGGTAAATTTTTGAGCTTTCTACCAAATATATTTCTTCAAATTTAGGAAAGGCTACTGTTGAAATAGATTCACTATTACCTAATTTATTCCATAATTCTTCGGCAATATGTGGAGCATAAGGTGAAATTAATACCAATAAGGGTTCTAAAATTTCTCTGCTTGTACATTTCTGAGCAGTTAACTCATTTATAGCAATCATAAAGGTTGAAACCGAAGTATTGAAGGAGAAATTATCAATGTCTTCTTCTACTTTTTTGATGGTTTTATGTAATATCTTCCACTCCTCTGCTGCAGGTTCTTTATTGGTTACATGAAAAGTACCACCTGCTCCTGTATGATACAGTTTCCATAACTTTTTAAGAAAACCATGCACACCTGTAATACCAGCTGTATTCCAAGGTTTGGCTTGTTCTAGCGGACCTAAAAACATTTCATACAAGCGTAAACTATCTGCACCATACTGTTCACAAATGGCATCTGGGTTGACGACGTTGTATTTTGATTTGGACATTTTTTCGACTTCGCGACCGCAAATGTATTTATCATTATCTCCATCAATAATTTCTCCTTTTTCTCCTATAAAAATAGCATCTTTATATTCAGGTCTCCATTTTTTAAAGGCTTTGATGTCTAATTCATTAGAAGCATTTACAAAAGATACATCAGTGTGAACATCATCAATTGCAAATGAAATAAAATCGTTTGATGAATAATCATTTAAAAAACTATCTTTATCAAAATGATATAAGGAAATCTCTTTGATTTTTTCTTCAACATGTTTTGGGAAACTATTGCTTTTCCAAAAATCAATTAAGGATATTAATTCAAAATTGTTTTTAAGATTAAAAGATATAAAAAATGACTTTTTATTTAAAAGTGTGGATTCCTGCCCTCCTCTTAAACTTTTATTAATTATAGGAGTAACTCTATAAACAAACGCGCTTGTTCCTAAAATCATTCCTTGGTTGATTAGCTTCTTTGCATATTCATCTACTGGTACAATGCCTTTATCAAATAAGAATTTTTGCCAAAAACGAGAGTATAATAAATGCCCTGTGGCATGCTCGCTACCGCCAATGTATAAATCTACTTCTTTCCAGTAATTTATTACTTTTTGAGAGAATATTTCATCCTCATTATGAGCATCCATATAGCGGTTAAAATAGAAGGAACTTCCTGCCCAGCCTGGCATGGTATTCAATTCTAAAGAAAACACCGTTTCATTATCTACCAACTGATTACTGACTACTGCCGACCTTTTTGTATCCCACGCCCAAACTTCGGCATTTCCCAAAGGTGGTTTTCCATCTTCGGTAGGTAGGTATTTTTCTACTTCGGGTAATTTGATAGGTAAATACTTTTTGTCTATCATTTGTGGCATTCCATCTTTATAATAGACTGGAAATGGCTCACCCCAATAACGTTGGCGACTAAAAACAGCATCACGTAATCTATAGTTGATTTTACCTTTTCCTTGCCCTAGTTTTTCTAGCTCATAAATAGCCAATTTGGTGGCTTTTTTATAACTTAATCCATTTAAAAAATCGCTATTTGCAATGATAGTATTTTCTTTATCAGCATAAGCTTCTTCGCTAATATCTACACTTTCAAAAATATTGGGAATATCTATATCAAAATGCTTGGCAAAATCATAATCACGTTGATCACCACAAGGCACAGACATTACAGCTCCTGTTCCGTATCCTGCCAAGACATAATCTCCAATCCAAATAGGAATTGGTTTTTTGGTAAAAGGATGTTCTGCATAGGCACCTGTAAACACACCTGAAATGGTCTTTACATCTGCCATTCTTTCGCGTTCGCTACGTTTTGTTGTAGCAGTTATATAAGCTTGTACCGCTTCTTTTTGTTCTGGTGTTGTAATTTGTGACACCAACTCATGTTCTGGAGCAAGAGTCATAAAACTGACTCCGAAAACGGTATCAGGTCTTGTAGTAAACACACCAATTCTGAATTCTGAACTCTGAACTCTGAACTCAACCATCGCCCCCACAGATCTTCCAATCCAATTGGTTTGTGAATCTTTGAGCGGTTGTGGCCAGTCAATGGTGTTTAATCCATCTAATAAACGTTGTGCATAAGCGGTAATTCGCATAGACCATTGCTTCATTTTTTTACGAACTACAGGATGTCCACCACGCTCTGAAATACCATTTATAATTTCGTCGTTAGCTAAGACTGTTCCTAGAGCTGTACACCAATTTACTTCGGTTTCTGACAAATAAGTTAAACGGTATTTTAATAATATTTCTTGCTGTTCTTTTTCAGAAAAGACATTCCATTGTACTGCAGTAAATTGTTGAATATCTTCATCCGCGGAAGCGTTAACTTTATCATTTCCTTCTTTATTAAATATGATTACTAAATCAGAAATATCTTCTGCTTTACCACTATCTTTATTATACCAAGAGTTGTAGAGTTGAATAAAAATCCACTGTGTCCATTTGTAATAATTGGGATCTGAAGTTCGGATTTCTCTACTCCAATCGAAAGAAAAACCTATTCCATCTAATTGACGCCTATATGTTTTAATATTAGTTTCGGTTGTAATTGCTGGGTGCTGACCTGTTTGAATAGCATATTGCTCAGCGGGTAAACCAAAACTATCGTAACCTTGGGGATGTAATACATTAAAACCTTTATGACGTTTGTATCGTGCGTAAATATCTGAAGCAATATATCCTAAAGGATGACCGACATGTAAACCTGCTCCTGATGGATAAGGAAACATGTCTAATACATAATACTTTGGTTTTTTAGAAGTATTTGAAGCTTGAAAAGTTTTATTTTCTGCCCAATATTTTTGCCATTTGACTTCTATTTCTCTATGCTTATAACTCATTATTCTTGTCTGTACTTTAAGATTGGCAAAGTTACATTTAAAGTAGGAAATCACAAAGGAGAATATTTTCCAAAATTATTTTGAAATTCAAGTTACATTAAAAATGACAATTTAATAAAGAGAGTAATTTACATTGCTTATTCTAATTTTAAAATTACCTATTCTATTCTTTTACAATAATAATAGGAACTTTCACTCTAGTCGTATCCCAAGCTAAAACCATATCAACACGCTTCCCTTTGCTCTTAAAACCTATTGAAAAAATTTCAATGGGTTCGGATTTACTTACTTTTGCTTTGACTCTGGCAACATCAAATTGTTTTTTATATTTAAACGCCCCCCATGCATCTATACTTGAACTCAAAATAAGTGTCCATTCTTTTTCTCCAGGAATAGCAAATAATACATAAGTTCCTGCTTTTACTTTTTTTTCACCAAAAATAACATCTTTATAAAACCTTATTTCTGTTGCTTCATTGGCACCAACACGCCAAACTTTATTATATGGAATTAATGATCCAAAAATATCTCTTCCTTTTTTTTGTGGCCTTCCATAAAGAACCTTTATAACTGGAGGTGAAATTTTATTAGCACGGAAATAAACTATATCATGTGGACTTTTATCTATTTCATTAAAATTTTGAGCATTACTTGACAGGCTTAAAAAAAATGAAAGAACAAAGAATAATATGGTTTGAAAATATATATTTTTCATAGCAATGAATTTATTATAAAGATATAAGGCTCTTCAATATTAAATAAAATTAAGATTTAATGCTTTTGCAACGGTGCTTGATATATAAAAAACGAATACTCCTATATATTATTGTTAAGCTAAATTAGTTATTACTAAAACGTTGCCTCTAACTTCAAATTTCCTTTAGATTCCCTTTAGATTCTACTTAGATTCTATTTTTATATTTGGATTATAATTTATTATTAACAATTAAAAACATTTAGAATTATGAAAAAGCTTATTTATTTATTAATGATTGGAGCATTTAGTTTAACTAGTACAACTATTTTTGCTCAAGAGGTAAAAGAAGCCCAAGAAACCGTTCAAGACAAAGTTGAAGTTCAATTAAGTGACTTACCAGAGGCTGTCACAAAAGCTTTAGGCGAAAACTTTGCTGGATATACTGCTGAAAAAGCTTACAAAATTATGCATAATGAAAAAGAAATTTATTACGTTTACATGGTAAAAGATGATGAATCTATTAGAGTTATTATTGATGCTGATGGTAATATACAAGAGTAATTCTGTTTAATGTAAGATTTTGGAATAGTGTTGTATAACACTCTTAAATTAAACAAATCGGCACACTTTTTTTTAAAAAAAAGTGTGTCTTTTTTTAGACCTTATCTCAAATTCTATTACAAGTTTGCAACGGAATATTTACTCGTGTTGTATCCCAAGCTAAAACCATATATGTATTTTTCAACTTATGCTTAAATGCTATTGAAAAAATTTCTAATTCTTTAGCCTTTTTGGCAGAAACTTTTATTCTAACAACATCTTTAGTTTCATCATAAAAAGATGTTCCCCATGTATCTACATTGCTATTTAAAATAATTGTCCATTCTTTTTCTCCAGGAATAGTATGTAATATATAGGTGCCTGCTTTTACAACCTTATTTCCAAATCTCACATCTTCATAAAATTTAACTTCAGTTGCTTCATTAGCTCCTGTTCTCCAAATTTTACCATACGGAACTTGTTCACCAAACACTTCTTCACCATCCTTTTTCGGTCTTCCATAGACTACTTTTACCAATGGTTCTTGTATTTTATTTTGACGCAAATAAGTAATGTCTGTTGGTGTTTTATCTATGTTATTAAATCTTTGAGAATACAATTGATTCTGAGAAATAAAGACATAAAAAAAAACAGTGATAAAACAAACTTTTTTCATAGCAATTGATTTTAGTTGTTTAAACTGAAAAAAACATAACGTTAAATTTTTAATTTTATTTTAAATACGAAATGAATGAATTTAATTTTTTATTCCCACTCCCTAAATTTCGGGAGGTTTAACACTCCGACGCTTGCGTCAAAATATAAAAGATGAATTCCTTTTAAATACCTCGTAGGCTTACCCCGAGATAGTTTGCTTAAAAATGTATGTGAATAAAATTTTTCTAACTCTTACCACTACTTCATTATATGTTATCAATTATATAATTTTAAATAAATTATGTCTAACCAAAAAATACTGTAAATTGAAATTCTTAAAAGAAGAGGCTCAATACCTTTTGAGTTTAATTTTTAATTATTTTTATAAAACGACCTGTTTGTTTGTGTTAAATTCAATTTTTTTCATAATTCTTTATTTTTTATTCTTATTTTATTATAAATTACAATTAAATTACAATTTTTCTACCCTAAGAATTACTAATTGAATCTATTTTGCATGATTTTTTAAAAAAAAGTAAGTGATTTTTAGCTTAACACTTATAATCACAACTTTTAAATGATTTTTTATAGTATATTTGCATTTGAACTCACTCAGAGAATTAACATTATACTGACTCGTACAATTTTAAAATGAGTATAGAAACATTAAAAATGTAATTACCAATTATAAAAAAATATTATTTTTATTTGAGTTGACAAAAGCTCTTCTTTAACTTTTAAGAAGGGCTTTTTCATTTTACGATATGTCATTTTAAAACACTATTTTTGTATAATCACTTAATAATTAATTCAACATACAAATGAAAATTCTAATTGTAGAAGATGAAATAGAACTACTTAACTCCATGAGTAGTTTCTTGCAAAAAGGAGATTTTGTATGCGAAACATCATCAACTTTTTTTGAAGCCGAAGATAAATTCATTTCCTATAATTATGACGTTATCATATTAGATATAAATTTACCTGATGGAAATGGCTTGGATCTTTTAAAACAAATTAAAAAAACCAAACCAGAAACTGGTGTTCTAATAGTTTCTGCAAAAGACTCATTAGATGATAAATTAAAAGGATTGGATTTAGGAGCAGATGACTATATTACTAAACCTTTTCATTTAGCCGAATTAAACTCAAGAGTAAATTCCATCATTAGACGAAGAAAATTTGAAGGAAATGAGAAAATCACCTTCAATGAAATTGAAATAAATCCTGATGCAAAAACGGTAATAGCAAATCAAAAAATAATAGAATTAACCAAAAAAGAGTATTATTTACTTTTATATTTCATTACCAATAAAAACAGAGTTTTAACAAAAGAAGCTATTGCCGAACATTTATGGGGAGATAATATTGATTTGGTTGATAATTTCGACTTTATTTATACTCATATGAGAAATTTAAGAAAAAAAATAAAGGAAACTGGCGCTAGTGATTATTTAAAAACTATTTATGGTCTTGGCTATAAATTTAGCGACCAATGAGGTTAATTCAAAAATCAAAACAAACTTATATAATTTATTCAATAATAATTTTTATTGTTTCTAGTATTGTCATTTTCTTTACTTTAAAAAATGTTTTTACAGAAAAACAAGATGAAAGACTAAATTTTCACAAAGAACTTATTGCTAAAAAAATAAAATACGACTACCCTTTGCCCATTTTTGAAGTCGATGATTTTGAAAGTAAAACTCACATAAAAGACACTTTATATTATAAAGATACTACATTTTTACATATTGTAAATGGTGTAGAAGTACGCGAAAGATATAGACAACTTACCTCCTATGAGACCTTACATGGCAAAACCTATAAAATAATAACGCGAGATTCTCAAGTTAAAAATGAAGATTTTATTTTAGTAATTACAATATCAGTTGCTATTGTTATTTTTTTATTAATTTTAACTATATTTCTTGCAAATACAATCGTTTTAAAAAATGCTTTGCATCCATTTTATGAAAACTTAGAAATTTTAAAAAACTTTTCTGTAGAAAACAATCAGCCTATTTTCTTACAAGAATCAGAAATTGATGAATTTCAAGAATTAAACTCTTCCTTAATAAAATTAACAAACAAAATTAATTCTGATTTTAATAATCTAAAAGAGTTTACAGAAAATGCTTCACACGAAATGCAAACTCCATTGGCAATCATGCAATCAAAATCTGAATTACTAATGCAATCAGAAGGCTTAAACAGCTCACAGAAAAAACAAATAAAATCTATTTATTTAGCCACGCAACGTTTATCTAAGCTCAATAAAACTCTACTTTTACTTTCTAAAATTGAAAATCAGCAGTTTAGTGAAAAAGAAGATATTTCAATTAACAAAACCATTGACAGACAACTTGAAATTTTTGAAGATTTCATAGACAATAAAAAAATTAAAATAACTAAAAAATATACTGAAAATGTAATAAAACCTACTAATTCAATGCTCTTTGATATGGTAATTTCTAATTTAATAAGCAATGCCATTAAACACAACTTCAAAGGAGGAAATATTAACATCACAACCTCTAATGACTTTATTACTTTTTCCAATTCTGGAGAAGCACTCAAGCTCTCTTCGAAATCTTTATTTGAAAGATTTAAAAAAGAAAGTAACTCATCAGACTCTTTCGGACTAGGTCTTGCTATTGTAAAAAAAGTTTGCAATCTGAATGATTGGAAAATAGAGCATAATTACATTGAAAATCAACATAATTTTTCTATCTATTTTTAATAAAAATTAAGTATTCATAAACAAAAATTTACAACGAACTTCAGATTTACTTTAGATTTTATAAATATATTTACGGTATTCTAAATTATGTTAACAACATCTATTTGAATACTTTAATTTGCGTAAATAAGCCTATTATGACGCTCATAATGGGCTTTTAAAAACTTTTTAAAAAAACTAAGTGAAACTTCAGAATTCCTTTAGAATTACAAATTAAATTTACCTTCGTTAGTTACAGTTCTATTCAAAATATATTTTATATTTAGAATACACTATAAATTAGCAAAAAAGTTTTTTTAAAATATTAAACTGAGGGGAATAATATTTTTATTAAAATTAACATTCTGCAAATAAATTTATTAAGCTATTTTCGTTTGCAATAAGTAAAAAGCCCATTCAATCATGTTGAAATGGGCTTTTTTTATTGCCTTATCTTATCCTAAATAAGTTAACTTATATTTAAAAAAATCAGGCAAACACAAATCAGCAAAAAACCCAAGAGTTATTTCATTTTTTAAATTAAAATGTTGATAACTTACCCACTTAAATACAACAAAAAACATCCTTAAAAGCGACTGTTTCATTATATTTGTGCGTTAATCAAGTCTAGAAAAAAACATATATAAAAATATGAGTGAAAAAATCAAAAAAGATGCTTATTCTGCAGATAGTATTCAGGCATTAGAAGGAATGGAGCATGTGCGAATGCGCCCATCAATGTACATTGGAGATGTTGGAACGAGAGGATTACATCATTTAGTTTATGAGGTTGTAGATAACTCTATTGACGAAGCCATGGGAGGATACTGTGACAAAATTGATATTGTAATAAATGAAGACAATTCTGTTTCTGTAAAAGATAACGGTAGAGGCATCCCGGTTGGAATTCATAAAAAAGAAGGAGTATCTGCATTAGAAGTTGTTATGACTAAAATTGGTGCTGGCGGAAAATTTGACAAAGACTCTTATAAAGTATCTGGAGGGCTTCACGGCGTAGGTGTTTCTGTGGTAAATGCTTTGTCAATCAAATTGGTTGCTACCGTTTATCGTGAAGGTAAAATATGGCAACAAGAATACTCTCAAGGTAAAGTTAAATATCCTATAAAAACAATAGGAGATTCCGATACATCTGGTACAGAAGTTACATTTAAAGCTGATGATACTATTTTTCAAACTGAAATCGATTTTAATTACAACACTTTAGCCGCTCGTTTACGAGAACTATCTTATTTAAATCAAGGAATAACTATAACAATTACTGACAAACGCAATAAAGATGATGAAGGTAATTTTATTTTTGAAAAATTTTATAGCGAAGAAGGTTTAAAAGAATTTATTAGATATTTAGATGCCACAAGAGAGCAACTTACTTCTAATATTATTAGTATGGAAGGAGAAAAAAATGGAATTCCTGTTGAAGTTGCAATGGTTTATAATACTTCTTATACCGAAAACCTCCATTCTTATGTAAATAATATAAACACACATGAAGGAGGAACACATCTTTCAGGATTTCGTAGAGGACTAACACATACCCTTAAAAAATATGCCGAAAATTCAGGCATGTTGAGTAAATTGAAATTTGATATCGCTGGAGATGATTTCCGCGAAGGCTTAACCGCAATTATATCTGTAAAAGTTGCCGAACCTCAATTTGAAGGTCAAACAAAAACAAAATTAGGTAACCGAGACGTTTCTTCGGCAGTAAGTCAAGCTGTTTCTGAAATGCTTACAAATTATTTAGAAGAAAACCCAGATGATGCTAAAATCATTGTTCAAAAAGTAATTCTTGCAGCTCAAGCTCGTCATGCAGCAACCAAAGCTCGTGAAATGGTACAGCGAAAAACAGTAATGTCTGGAGGTGGCTTGCCTGGAAAATTATCTGATTGCGCTTGGAGTGACCCAGATAAATGTGAAATATTTTTAGTTGAGGGAGATTCTGCAGGTGGAACAGCAAAACAGGGTAGAGATAGAAATTTTCAAGCAATTTTACCCTTACGAGGAAAGATTTTAAACGTTGAAAAAGCTATGCAACACAAGGTTTTTGAAAACGAAGAAATTAAAAGCATGTACACAGCATTGGGTGTAACTATCGGAACAGAAGAAGACCCTAGAGCTTTAAACTTAGAAAAATTACGCTACAAAAAAATTGTAATTATGTGTGATGCTGATGTTGACGGTAGTCACATTGCAACGCTAATATTAACTTTCTTTTTCCGCTATATGAGAGAATTGGTTGAAAATGGAAATATTTATATCGCTGCACCACCACTCTATTTAGTTAAGAAAGGAGCAAAAAAAGAATATGCATGGAATGATGCAGATAGAGATGTAATAGTTAAAAAATTTGGAGGAGGAACTATTCAAAGATATAAAGGTTTAGGAGAAATGAATGCAGAGCAACTTTGGGATACAACAATGAATCCTGAATTTAGAACAATGCGTCAAGTTAATATAGAAAACGGAACAGAAGCTGATCGTGTATTTTCAATGTTGATGGGAGATGATGTTCCGCCACGTAGAGAGTTTATTGAAAAGCATGCTATTTATGCAAATATTGATATCTAAAGCCCATCTCCTTGAGAGATTAGTAAATAAAATAAATTTAAAATAAAAACAAAATGAAAGTAACAATCATAGGTGCAGGTGCCGTAGGCGCAAGTTGTGCAGAGTATATCGCCATAAAAAATTTCGCTTCAGAAGTTGTAGTTTTAGACATTAAAGAAGGTTATGCCGAAGGTAAAGCTATGGACTTAATGCAAACAGCTTCATTAAATGGGTTTGATACTAAAATCACAGGTAGCACAAGTGATTATTCTAAAACAGCAAATAGCGATGTTTGTGTAATAACTTCTGGTATTCCTCGCAAACCAGGAATGACACGTGAAGAACTTATTGGTATTAATGCTGGAATTGTAAAAACAGTATCCTCTAGTTTATTAGAACATTCTCCAAATACCATCATAATTGTGGTAAGTAACCCTATGGATACGATGACTTATTTGGTTCACAAAACAACGGGAATAGCAAAAAATAGAATTATTGGAATGGGTGGGGCATTAGATTCTGCTCGTTTTAAATATCGTTTAGCAGAAGCTTTAGAAGCTCCAATATCAGATGTTGATGGAATGGTAATAGGTGGTCATTCTGATAAAGGAATGATTCCTTTAACACGTATGGCGACAAGAAATAGCGTTCCAGTAACTGAGTTTTTATCTAAAGAAAGGCTAGAAAAAGTAGCTACTGACACCAAAGTAGGTGGAGCTACATTAACTGGCTTACTAGGAACTTCTGCTTGGTATGCTCCAGGTGCAGCTGTTTCATCTATGGTTAGAGCTATTGCTTGCGATTTAAAAAAAATGTTTCCATGTTCAGCATTATTAGAGGGTGAATATGGTTTAAATGATATTTCAATTGGAGTTCCTGTAATTTTAGGAAAAAATGGAATTGAAAAAATCGTAAAAATTGATTTAACAGATGCCGAAAAATCAAAAATGCAAGAAAGTGCCGCCGCAGTTAAGAAAACAAATGAATTGTTAGAACTTTAAATTAATCTTATAAAAAATAATTATGAAAAAACTTATTTTAATATTACTAATAACACTTAATTTTAGTGTATTTGCTCAAAAAGAATTTAAAGAAGGTGTAATTTATACAAAAATCACCATGAATAGTGACAATGAGCAAATGAAAGCTTCATTTGCTATGTTAAGTAACTTATCTACAACAACATATTTTAAAGGAAATAAATCTAGAACAGAAATGGACAACCCCATAGCTGGAAAAACAACTTCTATTGTTAATAATGACACCAAAGAAATGCTAGTTTTGATGGATGACCCTATGTTAGGTAAAAAATTTATGAAAAAGAGTATAGCTGTATCAGAAGAAGAGTTAAAAGATATTAAAGTTACTCCAAATGGAGAAACTAAAACTGTAGTTGGCTATGAATGTAAAGGCTATGATGTTGTCACTAAACAAGAAGGTATTGAATTAAAAATAAAAATGTTTGTAACCAATAAAATTTTAGCACAAGAACAATATAGTGCAATGTTAGGTGGGAAAATAAAAGGATTCCCTATGTACATGGTAATGGATGTAAAACAAGAAGGAATGCCAATAATTACGACTATGGAAGTTACTGAAGCAAAAAAGGAAACTGTTGACGACGGTAAATTTGAAATGATTATACCAGAAGGTTATAGTGAAATACAAATACCATCAGAAAAATAACAATCGTTAACCCCGAATTATGTATTAGAAAACATATTACATCTTGAAGTTACTGCAAAATATACCTCCGCCTCAGGCAAATACTTTTTGAATTTTAACTGTAGCGATGCTATGTTAAAACTACTAAAAATCATACTTTGTTGTATTTTCAAGCCTTATTACGTTTCTTTAATATATAATTCGGGTTAATCTAAGACCGTTGCAATATTGAGTAAAATTAAGATTTAAAGCTTTTTTACTTCGAATTACTTCCTTCTCTAAAAATTAACTGCAATATAAAAATTATTCACCCGCTTACTATATCTGTAATAGATATAGTAAGCGGGTGAATGACTAATTTTGTTAAATTTTTATCGAGCGTCGTACTTCTTTGTCAAAAGAGCTTTTGCAACGGTCTTAATCTTAATAAAAAAATTCTGCTTTAAGCAGAATTTTTTATAACTTCAAATTAATATTTATTTTACTCAGTTTTTATACAGCAAGTTTACTTACCCTTTTAACCAAGCTTTTCTTAAATCTTTTTGCTTGTCTGTTGAACCTTCCTTTTCTTGTAATTTTTTTCCTGTAGTATAAGATTGAGTTAGGATAGTTTTTATCACAACTTCTTTACCATTTCTATCTAATTTTATTTCAACTTCTTTTCCTGACTGCCAAGAAAACATTTGTCCGAAAATTTGATTTGCACTCTGTAAGGTAACCTTAACTCCTTCTACTTCTTTAATTACATCGTTTGGCAAAACTCCTTGTTCATTCCAAAAACTATTTTCTGTAACTAAATCAGTAAAATAAATCGTACCTTTTTCTCTATTCCCTGTTACAATTAAAGCTCCAGCATTTTGAATATAATTTGTTTTAACTTTACCTTCTACTATCTCTAAGCCTACTTTTTCAAAAAAAACATTGTAGTCAATTGGTGTTGTACCAATAACATGTGTATTTAAAAATTTGCCAATAGCTGGATAAGTCATTGCTATAATTTCTTCAATTAGCTTATCATCTTCAAAAGGTTTGTTTTTACCATATTTTAATGATAACTCCTTCATTAAGGATAAAATTCCTCTAGTATTATTACTTTTTTCACGCAGTATAATATCCATGCACATACCTATTAAAGCACCTTTTTGATATACATTTAAATAATTATCTGCATAAGGTTTATCTAAAATATTCTCACTCATCACAGTAAAACTCATCGTATCATCTAAACTAGAAGCTTGTTGAATTTTTCCTAAGATTTTGGTGTAAAATTCTTCTTCAGAAACCAAATCTTGATCTACTTGAAACAGGCTTGCAAAATATTCTGTCACACCTTCATACATCCATAAATGTTTAGAAAAAGTAGGATTATTATAATCAAAATAATGTATATCTTCTGAGTGCACACTTAAAGGTGATACGATATGAAAAAATTCATGCGATACTACATCAACCATACTTTCTGCTAGAGCTTCTTCTGGCATTGCCTCTGGCAATACTACAACTGTGGATGTATGATGTTCTAAAGCTCCAAAACCTTTAGGGGCCTTTTCGTCTTGCCTTGCTAAATATAAAAAAATATCATATCGAGGTGTACTATTAATATCTCCTAAATATACTTTTTGAGCTAGCATCATTTTATGCATAGTCTCTTTAATTTTCTTTGCGTTATGTATTTTGTTTGGAGAATATACACTTAACACTATTTTTATATCACCTACTTGAAACTCTTCAACATCTAACTTACCATACATCATTGGGTTATCTGTAATATCAAAATATCTGGGTGCAAAATAACTTGTAGTAACTTTTAATCCATCTTCACTAGGCTTTGTTCCTGTATTTTGCAATGCTGATGAACGCTCAAAAGTAGCTGGCGCAGTGATATTAAGTTTATATTGATTGTTTTTGAGTGAATCAAAATAACCTATAAAACCGTGAAGGTTTAATACATAATTTTCTAATTCAATATTTGTTCCTGCTGGAGAAAACGGTACTTCTTTGCCAATTCCTCCTGAAACTTCAATATCAAAAGTATCGTTTACGTTATATTCAATTTTATCTAAATTACTTGCATTGCTAATTATCCAAGAATTGGTGTCTATTTTTGAAACTTGTAACTCATTACCTTTATAATCTATAGCTTTAAAATCATCAATATAATTCCCAAAATCACTTACAGAATATGTGCCTGGAATTACTTTAGGCAAACGGTAGGTAACAGTTTCTGATGTAAACCTTCCTGGGTTAATTATTACAGGAACCTTATCATCTTTAACTTGGGTTAAATCAATAGCAGTTATAATTGGTGTACTTATTGCAAGATCATTAATTGTATTTTTTGTTGTATTACAACTAATAAGTAGCAAGCCAGTAAATAGTGTAATTAGTATTTTTTTATTCATGAGGTAAATATTTTAGATTAAGTTATTTGTTGTTATTTTTATTATGATTTTGTATGACAAGCAAAAATAAATTATGTTACATAATTATTTACTTAAGTATTTGTTAAATTTTTAAGGTTCTACAACTATTTTAATGGGTAATGTCATTAACTCCATCCTTTTTATTTATCTTAAAAGAGTCGTTGTATCTTCGATTTCTTACAGAGCGACCAAGGGAGCGACGAGGAGTCTAAATACTTATTATACCAATTTAACATCATAATGTCGCATTGAGATTGTTTAATTCAATTATACAACATTATAAAATTAAATTGGTATTACCCCAGCCCTTTGTCAAGCCTGTGAAGTTTTGTTTTATAAAATAAAGGGGTCACATATAAAAATTGTAAAATTTAAATTGAGTAATTGACATAAATAACCTGTATAAAAAAAAAATAGTAGCGGTTTGAATATGGTGCATTTGGAATTTTAACTCTCCATTTTTCAAATACTACTATGTTTATTTATTTATTACTATAAGATTCATTTTTAGCGATATATATCAAATATGCTATCTATTTTGTTATGTGGTGTTTTTTTTTATAGTCATTAATACCCAAGGGCTTTGACTAATCCAATTTCGTAATCTAAATATATTTTCAAAGTATTCGAAGAAAGAAACAAATCTACTGTTTGAACTAAGTGGAAGTGGGATCCAGTTCATCCCTACAGCTTTCTCAACATATAAATTATGCTTTCCCATCAAGTCTATTAATACTTTGTATTCTACCTCATTATAATGATACGGTCCCTTTTTCCAGTGTCGCAATTTTCGCAATAAAAATCGCCAACTTTTCGGGTTCTGGTATGTGATTATTAAGCTTCCATTGTTTGTGAGAAGTTTACTTATTTTTTTAAAAAACAATTCTAAATCGAAAAAGTAACCCAATGCTTCAATACAAAGAATTAATGAAAATTTTTCGTTAATATCTATTTTTAAAAAATCACCTTCGATTGATTTAATAACATCATCTCTTTGCTTTAATAATTGTAATGCCGTATGATTAATATCAATAACAACAATATTTTTGGAATAACGCCTTAATGGTAAAGCAAATCTACCAGAACCTCCTGCAATATCCAATATACTACTATAATCACATTTATTTTCATTAATAATGAAATCAAACTCTCGCTTAAATTTGTATTTACCAGTTCTATTATTATAGGTTTTTTTATTAGTATAATCCCAATTGTAACTCATTTTTTAGTCTTTTAAATACCGTATAATGGCAAATTATTTTTTATTTTTCAAGTTCTATTTTTGGTAAAATCTCTCTGTTTTTCCATTCTAATTCTCGACTCACTTTATTAATTTCAACCCAATTTGTTTCTTCATCTATATATTCACCAAGTTCTTTTTGATAAATTATTTTGCCTTTTATTCCTTTTTCGTCTGTTGGAAAAATTAAATCTTCTATTAACCAATAAACTCCACTATCAGAAATTTGTATTATTTCAAAGACTTTTTTTAATTCATTTTCAGTTTGAAAAAAGAATATTCCACCACCATTAATTCCGCAAGCTTCTGCCAAATAGTTTACAAATACAATGTTTTTTATATCTTCAATTCCTTTGTTTTCAAAAATATCAATAGAAAATTCATAAGTATCTAAATTAGAAATTGATTCAGTTAGTTCAGATTTTTCATTTAAATGCCGGATAATAATAGAGTAATTATTGTCCGTTTTTTTATAAGTGAATAAATATTTTGATTTATTAAATTCCTTTTTTTCTAATGATATTAATCCTCCTAGAATATAACCAACTTTTCCTTTATATTTAACCTTATAAAATGGCGATTCAATTCCGTTATAATTTAGTTTTTTGTCAGTTTTGTTAACTATTTGTATTTCTGCTCCAATTTTAAGCAATCCAATTACTTCGGAGTTTGTGTTTGGGAGTTATCTAAACTCTATATCATTACCAAATAAGTAATAATATTCTCCACTTTTCAAATCCAAATTTGGATTATGATATTTTGTTTCTTGACTAAAAGAAAAACTTGTTGCTAAAAGAAAAAATAGTGTTAATTTGTTCATCAGTTCAAATGATTGCCAATGGTAAATGTATGATTTTGTTTCGATTTCTATGCAATTAAATCACTAAACTTTCAAGAACCTTTGTGAAAATTCACAGGATTTTTTCAAGTACAAACCGAACTAAGGGTCTGTTACAAAATAAAGTTTACAGAATTGGCGACGTTATTTTGTGCAATAACGAGGCAAAAAACGCAGGTATAGCCTTAGCTAAAGTGAGTATTTTTAACACTGTTAGTGTGCAAAAG
>JAKITG010000147.1 GCA_021648195.1 Flavobacteriaceae bacterium
ACAATTGGATGATTGATTTTGTTGAAAAACTACTTGAGTATTGTGCAATTGCCGTTAACGGAACTTCAAAAGCCATATTCGGAGAGCATAAAATCGACTTTAAAGCTCCGTATAAAAAGATAACGATGACAGATTCCATCAAAGAATTTACAGGTTTTGATATTACAGGTAAAACAGAAGAAGAACTGTTTGAAGCTGCTAAAAAAATGGGAATTGACGTTGATAAAACCATGGGCAAAGGCAAGCTAATTGATGAAATTTTTGGAGAAAAATGTGAAGGCAATTATATACAACCTACGTATATTACTGATTACCCTAAAGAAATGAGTCCGTTATGTAAAGAACATAGAGAAAATCCTGAATTGACAGAACGTTTTGAATTGATGATTTGTGGTAAAGAAGTTGCTAATGCCTATTCAGAATTGAATGACCCAATAGACCAACGAGAGCGTTTTGAACACCAATTAAAATTAGCTCAAAAAGGCGATAATGAAGCTACAGAGTTTATAGATTATGATTTTTTACGTGCCTTAGAATACGGTATGCCACCTACTTCTGGCTTGGGTATTGGTATGGATAGATTGATTATGTTTTTAACCAATAATCAATCCATTCAAGAGGTATTATTATTTCCACAAATGCGACCAGAACGGCAAATCGACGCAAACATTCAATTGAGTGATGATGAGAAGGTCGTATTTCAAATACTTCAAAAAGCTAAAAAAATAACGTTGAGCGAATTAAAAACGCAATCAGGCTTGTCTAATAAAAAATGGGATAAAACTATTAAAGGTTTAACTAAAAATAATTTAGCCAAAGTAAATAAAACCGATGATGGCTTATTTGTTGAAATGATTGGATAGTATTATATAGGTATAAAAACAGCCTAATAAAATATCTATTTTTTTTCCTAAATTGTAAAATATTAAAATCAAACAAAATGAAAAAAATTTTACTGTTTAATTTATTAATACTAAACTTTATTGGATTTTCACAGGAATTTGAAGTTACCCAAAACGGACTAAAAAATAAATCAAATATTGAAAATGGTTTTTTAGTAATTTCTGCATCAAAAAAAAGCACCAATCAACTTTATCAAAATGCAATCGAATACGTTAATGGAAAACCTAAAGAATTAGATCGAGTAATAAAAGAAGAAATTGAAAATGAATACCTACTAGTAGAAACTACCATTCCACAATTTATGAGAGTAAATAATAGTGGAGAAAAACTTGATATAAGTATAAAATACTCGACTGAATTAAAATTTAAGAACGGAAAAGTAAGATATGAAATTACTAAATTGGATATGTCTGCCGACAATAGAGATAGAAAATTATCTTTTAAAGGCAATATTTGGATAGATTATCCAATTTATGATCAAAAAGGAAAATTGAGACTTAAAGCAACCAAAACAAATTTAGAAAACTACTTCAACTCGCAAGTAAAAGAACTTACTGAATTTTTAACTGGAGAAAAAACGAATGAAGACGATTGGTAATAAACTAACAATTAGTAGGGTTAGTTATAAAAGTTAGAGATGGAGACTATTTATAAAAAGTTGTACTTTTTAAGAAAAAATATAACTGAATGAAAAATAAAGAAAATTATATCCTACTTTGATAAGTATATAGATCAAAATACCTGCCTTTCTTATCTATTAATTCTTGGTGCTTTCCTCGTTCAACAATACTACCTTTTTCAATAACTAAAATTTGATTGGCTTGTTGAATTGTACTTAATCTATGAGCTATAACAAAAGTGGTTCTGTCTTTCATCAAAATATGTAAACTTTTTTGAATATATGATTCGCTTTCAGTATCTAAATTTGAGGTTGCTTCATCTAAAATAATAACTTTCGGATCTGCTAAAAGTGCTCTTGCAATAGATATTCTCTGACGTTGACCACCCGACAACTTTACTCCTCTTTCGCCAATTACGGTATCTAACCCTTCTTCAAATCTATCGGTAAACTCACTTACATAAGCGCCTTTAACGGCATTCAGTAATTGCTCTTCGGTTGCATTGGTTTTTGCAAAAAGTATGTTTTCACGAATGGTTCCTTCATAAAGAAAATCGTCTTGCAATACAACTCCAAGATTACTTCTATAACTACTCAAATTAACGGTGGATAAATCAATTTTATCTAAAGTCACTCTTCCTGAAGTAGGATTTAAAAATGTAGCTGCCAATCCTGCTATGGTAGATTTACCCGAACCCGAAGAACCCACTAGAGCAGTTACACTTCCTGCAGGTGCTTCAAAAGAAATATGATGTAAAACTTCTTTACTTTCTTCATAACTAAACGAAACATTTTCAAAAATAATATTTCCTGTAATTTTATCTAATTTAACGGTACGAACCTTAGGGTCATCTTCTTCGGTCATATTCATTAACTCTTCAGTGCGATCAAGACCTGCCATGGCTTCTGTTAACTGACTCCCTATATTACTCATCTGAACGATAGGTGCAATCATAAAGCCTAAAAACAAGGTAAAGGATACAAAATCACCATAAGTCATGGTATTATTCATAATAAAATATCCTCCCATCCCCATAATTCCTGCAGATGCTAATCCTAAAAGTAAAGTAGATGAACTTGTCATTAGTGCAGTAGCCGTAAGACTCTTTTTTACATTAAGATACAAACGCTCTACTCCTTTTTCGAAAGTGCTATTTTCTTGTTCTTCGGCATTAAACCCTTTGATGACTCTAACTCCATTTAAAGTTTCGGTCAATCTACCTGTTACTTCTGCATTTATTTTTCCACGAACTCTAAAAATGGGACGGATATAACCAAATGCTTTTAAGGCTATAACAGCAAAAATAGCTACGGGTACCAGTACAAAAAATGTCATGATAGCATTTATCTTTATCAGAATCACCAAAGAAATAATGGCAGTAAATGTTCCTCCTATGAGCTGTACCAATCCTGTTCCCACCAAATTACGCACACCTTCAACATCAGTCATTACACGAGAAACTAGTGCTCCAGATTTATTGTTATCGAAAAAACTAATAGGAAGTGTGAGCAATTTTCGCTGTACTTTAGCTCTTAATAACGAAATTAAATGTTGCGCTTCTACACTTAACAAACGTGTTAATGAAAAAGAAGTTACCGATTGAATTAAAATGGCAAGACAAACAACAATCAATAAGCTTGTTAAAGCTTGCATATCTTTTGATGGAATAATTTCATCTATCAAATTTTTAGTAGCATACGGCAACACCAGTCCAGATAAACTTCTAAAAATAATTAAAACCAAACCCAATAAAACAATTTTCTTTCTTGGCCATATAAACTCTTTAAATGCCCATGCAAACGATACTTTATTTTTACCCATGTATTTATATTGTCTAATATCACGCCAAAATAAATTGAATGACAATTAGGCATAAGTTAACCTTAATAATTTCGGTTCTACCACTAATTTAGTGGAGGATTCAGATCAGTTTAAAATGAATGAATGTTAAAAATGCTATAATGCGAGAATAGAATAATCGTATTCATTTGTATATCAATTTATTGCGTGTTTTTATCATTCATCCATTATATCATTTTCACATTGTTTATTAAGACGATTGAACCTAAAAATATAACCTTACCCACACAAATAGTGGTAGAACCATAATTTCTTCAACTGGCTTAAAATATTTGAATTTTGTGATTTAAAAATTGTCCTTTTTAATTTTTAATTTATAATATCTATCTTTGAAAAGTGATCTAAATTTATGAATAAAGAAACGAATAACGACATCATTGGTAATGCTTTATTAGATTATCAATTGGGTAATTTTTCTGAAAACATAATTACTTATTCATCAATTGCTGGAAATGACCAAATGGATGTTCCTTTTCTATTCCGCTCTTTTGATGAAATGCCAATCATTGAACAAAAAGCAATGCAATTATGTCATGGGAATGTTTTAGATATTGGCTGTGGTGCTGGAAGTCATGCTTTATATCTACAAAATAAAAATCTTAAAGTCAAAGCCATTGATATTTCAAAAGGAGCAATTAAAACTTGTATTTTTAGAGGCGTTAAAAATGCTACAATTCAAAACATATGGAATGTAAAAAATGAAAAATTTGATACTATTTTGGCTTTAATGAACGGTATAGGAGTTTGTGAAAAATTAGAAAATTTAACAGCTTTTTTACTTCATTTAAAATTATTATTAAACCCTAACGGACAAATATTATTAGATTCTTCGGATGTAATTTATATGTACGAAGAACAAAATAGAGAAACCCTTTTGCAAAAAAATGAAAAATATTATGGTGAAGTAGCTTTTGAAATGATTTATAAAAACAAATTTAGCAAATTAATTCATTGGCTTTTTGTTGATTTCAACACCTTACAATCTCATGCCAAAAACGTTGGTTTAACATGTGATTTGATAAAAGAAGGCTATCATCATGATTTTTTGGTAAAATTATCTTTAAATAAAAATTAATTAGAAACTTCTTCTTCAATATTTTTTTCACGAACTCTACCTATATCAACTGACCATACCCGTATTAAATACCTCCAACTCCAGCATATATTTAAATCACCTATCATTTCTACATCACTTCTAGAGTAAATCATATCAGCTAATAATTCTAAATCAAATAAATTTGGTGCGTCCAATCTTAAAATACTATCTCCCTTAATTGATTTACACAATGCATCAAAATTAGAAGATGATGCTGATTTTGTAATATATTTAACAATAAAAACTTCGATTCTTAAAAAAATCATTTAATTATTCGTTTTAGTAATTTATATAACTTTGCCAATCCTATCCAAAAATATACACTTTTTTATAAAATAAGAACGTTGCAATATTGAGCAAAATTAAAATTTAAAACTTTTTTACTTCGAATCCTTCTCTAAAAATTTAAGCCCTCATAAACAAAAGCTTACTGCGGATTAAATTCTTATCAAGCGTCATATTTCTTTGTGAAAATAACTTTTGAAATGGTCTTAAAATATTTTAATAGGCACTACCATTATCCTCTCTATTTTTAATTTTCAATAAATTATTAAATTCTTCGTCTAAAGCCTTCCTATCCAAATACACTTGAAGTAATGCATCTTTTATTTTGTGATTTTTATTAGTTCCATTCAATACGTTCCTTACAATTGAAGCTCCATAATTTTCACCATTCCTGTTTTTAATGCCTCTTTGGACAAGAATTTTTTGTACTTCTTTTACATAATCTCCTTTTAAGTATTTTT
>JAKITG010000148.1 GCA_021648195.1 Flavobacteriaceae bacterium
GAGTTATGGCAGAACCTTTTATATGTTTTATCTCACTCTCATGGTAAGAGCCACTTACTTTTTCACCACTTTTTAAAACTGCAATAAAAAAAGCCTCATCCTCAAAAAGGATTTTGTCTATTTGACCAATTAATGTTTCACTCAATATATAGATCCATCCCTAAAGGTTGAGATTATTTTTTAAATATAAACAGGTGTTCGTGCATTATTAGTAAGAAATTACACTCCTTACTTTTATTTACCCAAAAACCTGTAGCTTTACAGTTATGTTGATGTTTGATTATATCTTCTTTTAGTTCAAAACCAACTTTTAAAAATCTCTCCATAACCTTAAAAGCTAATGGTTGATACATTTTATTTCTTCTTGTATCTCCTATTAAGATGGCACAATATTTATCTTTTTTCAAAACTCTATAAAATTCATTTGCAACTTTTTCTATCTCATCACAAAATTCATCTAAATCGTGAATGTTAGACAAATCTTCTTCTATCTGTTTATCTGAATATTTAATAATATCTACATAGGGAGGGTGATTTAATATAAAATCAATAGACTCATCTTTTAGCATAGGTAAGGTTCTACTATCGTTTAACTCTATTTTAATTTTTGGATTATATTCACTTTCAAATTCAAGTGCTGTTCTGGTTAATTCTATAGCATTTGGGTTTATATCAAGAGCTAGTAAGTTTCTATTCAATAATTTACACTCAATCGCTGTAGTGCCACCACCTATCATAGGATCAAGCAAATAATCATCTTCTTGTGTATATCTAACTATCAAATTTCTCACTACTTCTGGTGCCCAATTACCTCTATATTTGGAATTATGAGTAGCCCAATTTCCACGACGGGCAAAACTCCATACTGTCGCACATTCTTGTTCAAAATCTTCGGGATTAAGTTTATTTATTTTAGACATATGCTAATACCATTGGAGCTTTGTGCTCCAGTGAATAATCTATAATTTCATTTGAATTTATATAATTATCTAATTCTTTTTTACTTTCAAATTCTAACAATTCCACATTAGACAATGTTTCAATATTCGCATCTAATTGATTTGTTAAAAAGTAGTGTTCCCAGTTTTGTGAACCACACATAAGCAATTCATCTTGTTTGTCTTGTTCTAAAGCTTCTGCATCTAAAATAAAGATAGATTCATATTGAGTTTTTTTCATCATTTTATCCTTGAAAAGATTAAAATAATGATAACATTTTAAATGCATAAACCTAAAAAGTATGACAATTTGTCATACTTTTCTTATAAACAAATTTCTTTAAGAACTCCATTTTTTATCATCTCTAGGTTAATTACATAGTCATTATGATTAAATGTCTCTTCTAACGGATTTAGTGAAGTTAGCCAGCCTTTGCCATCTGTAATCCAAATAAAGTCAATATTTTGAGATTTTACAAAATCATTCAGATACTGGTACTCTCCTGCGGTTGCCTTTAGTTTCGAACCTCCACCACTATAATAATTAACTTCAATTAAATATATTTTCTTTGTATTATTATTATATAGTGCAAAATCAAATCTTCTACTGTTTTTATCAATCTCTATCGTATAACTAAAAGCTTCTTTAATTCTTTTTTGCGTTGCTTGCTCTATATATGAAAATTCATTATTTTCTTTGCAAAACTCTGCAAGATAATTAGATACAATATCTTCCATAAGTGTACCTGTTCTATTTTTTCTTGCATTTGTATCAAATCCAACTTCTACACCAAAACAATAATCAACTAAATTTTTTACATACTTATTTTCAAATATATCTTTTAATCCAGTTTCTCTAAAAAAGATTAATAATTCTTTTTTTATATTTTCATCAATATCATCATAAAAAATATATTTTTTATTCTCAGGAATGAGAGTATCCATATCCGTAATTATTGGAGTATCTGTAAGTTTATCCTTTCTAACTGCTATTAAAAGAAGTAAAGCTTTTCTAACATTTGGATATTCTTCAATTAATGATATAAACTCACTCTCTACATTATTTTTTCCAATAAGGTAATTCAATATGTTTAATTCTTTTTCAACCCTATTAACATTGATTTTAACTTTCTCAAAATCTGTAAAATAATCCCAAGTAAAAATGGACTCTTGTAAAGTATTTTTTAAATTATCAAAATTATTCATCTATACTTCTTCCTAATTCTGATAAATAAGTTTTAGGTGTATTTCCTCTAAATAGCACCGCATCAGAAAAATCATCACCAAGTATATTTTTTTCTTTATCTCGTATGTGCTCTATATCATTTAATGCTTCATTATATAGAGATATAAAACCTTTACTTTTTTTATCTTTATTAAGTATTTTAATAAAATACATTATGTAGTATGTTGCGTGAGTAAGGTATGGTTTATCTTTTTTTAACTCAAATTTTTTATTTTCAATATCTTGATACAAATTGAAAATAAAGAGAACATCTTCTGCTGTTAGTAAATCATTAAATATTTCACTATATTTATTTGAAAAAATAATACTTTTTTTATTCTTTGCTTCACCTGGCATATTTAAGTAATATGCTAAATATGCTTGTGCAAATTTTTCTGAATCAATCCTTTTTGCTTTACTCTTAGTTTCATATTGATTTTTCTTTCTTTCATAATAAAATCCATATGCTTGAAGTTCTTTTTCGAGTTTAATCTGTATTATATCAATAGATCTTACATCTCGATTTGTTACAGGGTTTTGATTATTAGTATATTCTGCTACCTTACTTTTAAAAATAGGATCTTTTGTTTCATAAACTCTACATAATAAAGAAATATCTTCAAAACCTTCCATTGACTCTTCAAATGCCTCTTTTAAAGAATGAATAGTTTGACTTCCATTAACAACTTGAAGTCCTAATAATTCAACAGGAAAGTTACTTTTTCCTAAATAATTAATTTCATTACAAGTTATAGTAACACCATTATTGAAGTAAAAAAACTTACTTGACTCATCTTCATCGAGAGCAGTGTTTTTAATATTTTTATTAATATTTGAACGTTGTTTTAAATATATTCTTACATTATCTTCAAAAGAATTTTCATTAATCTCAGAATTTTGAATTTCAGAATCTTCGGCATCAAGATTATTTCTTAGTTCTTCATCATTTGATGTAATCCTAATTAAATCTTTTGCACTCATCTCAAAAATCAATGCCCTATATCCATATTCACTTTTCTCAAAAAAGTTTTTCCCTTCTATTCTAAATCTTCCATTAATAGTCTCATTTTTTTCAATTAATTTTTCAGAAATTTGTGGAATTAATATATAATTAATTTCGACATTATTTTGATAGTCATCATATAAAGAACTTTTAAATACTCTTTCTTCATCTTCAGTAAATCCTTTATAAAGATTTGAGATAAAATGAACTTGAAAAGTAAATCTTATATTTTTATCTTGTAGAAGAAATATTTCTTTGATTCTTTCTTTTAAAATTGGATTTGCGTTTTCAGGGATAGTTCTTTCAAAAATATCTTTTAAAATATCTTTGATTTTTGGTATTTCAGATGATTCAAATGATTTATTTTTAATTTTATCAAACCCATTTTTATAATATTTAAAATTCAAGATATGAACAATTTTGTTTTCTTCATCAATTACTATAGAGTCTATGCCCTTATCGTGAGGGAAATCTGTTTTTTTATAGTCATTCTGTCTTGTAATAAAATTAGTATCAGTGATTGAGATATAAGATTCATCTTCTTGTAAATTAAAAATTCTTTCTAACACAAAAAATAAAAAAGCCATAGACTGTTCAGTAAATTTATATTTTTCTCCATAATCTTGAAGATATTTATTAACATAAGTCTCTATTAACGTATAGTCTTGAAATGATTTAATAATTTCAGCCAAAATTACTCCTTATAAATACTTCATTGATTTTACCACGCCCACTACTCTTGCTGTTAATAAATCTATTTGCTTGAACAAACTTAATATTATACTTTTTATATAGAGTTTTTATAAATTCAGTATCAGAATTACTATGTAAAACTAAACATTCTTTGTTGTGTAATTCTTCAAATACATCAAATAACTCTCTTTGTTTTTCATCTAAAAATCCATTTTTGTCGTAAGCTGTAAAACTAGCAGTTTGTGTTAGTGGATAATATGGAGGATCAAAGTATATCAAATCATTTTTAGTTGCACTATTTACTACTTTGCAAAATGACTGATTAGAGATAGTAGCATTTTTCAATGCTTCACTAGCACTCAAAATTGTCTCTTTATCTGCAATATTTGGATTTTTATAACTACCAATAGGAGTATTAAATTGTCCTTTTTGATTAACTCTATAAAGCCCATTAAAACAAGTTTTATTTAAATAAATAAACCGTGTAGCTCTTTCAAGTTTACCTAATTTTTTAAAACTTTCTTTACGATCTTTTTCTCTTATTTTATAATAAAACTCTTTATTGTGTTTTTCTTTAAAAATTTCTAAATTATTTATTAATTCATGTGGTTTAGTTTTAACAATATTATATACATTAACTAACTCATTATTTATATCCGAAAGGTATATCTTTTTATTTTTCAATAATCCCAAAGAGTATAATTCAAAAAATACTGCTCCACCGCCAAGGAATGGTTCGTGGTAGTTTTCAAAATCATTTGGAAATAGCGGTAATAACTGACTAAGAAGACCTCTTTTACCACCAACCCACTTAATAAAAGGTTGATATTTTTTTGTGTAAATTGTATTCACTCTTGCAGTCATAATCTACCTCAAATAAAAAGTTTTATATTGTAGCATATTCACTATTATAATAAAAATATGCTATAATTTTGACAGTTGGGACAATTGAGGAGCTGGTACTCCCCAAAAGCTTTTAATATAATCTTAATTCTAAGAGAACTAAAATTGTAACAATTACGAGGGCTAATCGCATTGTTACATCCTTTAGTTAAAGACTGACCCTTTCCAACTGACAATCTGATTCTAATACAACTTTACACTATTATTAAATTATATTGCAAATTGCAATATTTTAACCACTAATCCTCTTAATTCTCTCAGGCTCTTGCTCTTTATATAACTCCGCACAACCTTTTGAGAGTTCGCGAATTTTAAGCATATAGTTTTGTCTCTCGGTTTGTGAGATTGCTTTTCTTGCATCTAAAACATTAAATGTATTTGAAGCCATCATACATAAGTCGTACGCAGGAAGGGGGAGTCCAGCTTCAAGTG
>JAKITG010000149.1 GCA_021648195.1 Flavobacteriaceae bacterium
GGAAAGCACAGAGGTTTTTTAGTGAAAGAATTGTAACCCAATTTTGAGCTAAACAAATTTCGAGCATTTTCAATTATAGCAAGCAGTTTGGCTTTGGAATAGAATATCCGTGAATAATGCGGGTTAAGTTAAAGCTTTTTTACTTCAAATTACTTCCTTCTCTAAAAAATTTAAGTCCTCATAAACAAAGGTTTACTGCGAGTTAAATTTTTATCGAGCGTCGTACTTCTTTGTCAAAAGAGCTTTTGCAACGGTCTTAACCTGTCCGACCTTTGACGGAAAACCCTTGCGGATTTAAGGTAATATGAAAAATGGTTTTAAAATTGGAAATTGTTCTTGTATTCTACCAATGGAAGGGTGGGATAGTACCGATGATGGAAAACCAACAGAACATACCTATAGAAGATGGAAGAATTTTAGGATGTTATCCATTAGATTCCTATTTATAGAAGTATGGAGTTATTAAAAACTGTAAAGAAAATTAAAAAGAAATCAGTTCCAAAGTAAATATGGTGTTAGGGTCTGTTACAAAATAATCTTTACATTTTGCCTTGTTCTTTTGCACACTAACAGTGTTAAAAATACTCACTTTATAAGGCTATACCTGCGTTTTTTTGCCTCGTTATTGCACAAAATAACGTCGCCAATTCTGTAAACTTTATTTTGTAACAGACCCTTAGTTTTAATTTTCATGTTCTTCTACATCATCTTCGGGTTCAATAGCCAAAAGAAAAGCAGCGATAATTGCTAAAAGAATTCCTGCAATTTTATAAT
This sequence comes from Flavobacteriaceae bacterium, assembly GCA_021648195.1. Taxonomy (GTDB): domain Bacteria; phylum Bacteroidota; class Bacteroidia; order Flavobacteriales; family Flavobacteriaceae; genus Lutimonas. The sequence goes on from JAKITG010000149.1 coordinate 775, forward strand.
TTCCAGGCATGATACCTAAAACAAGCATTGATATTATTGAAGTAATCAATGGTGCACCAGCGTTAGTCATAGGAGAAACAACCATAGCTTTACCATACCTAAATGCATATACCAAGCACAATGCTCCAATAGCATTTAATATTTGAATTCCAGCAGCTAAATAAGGTCCATTAGCACCCCAATTAATTTCTTGGCTAAAATCTGTCATAAAAAGTGCAACGGGAATCAATAAAATTCCTGAAATCATCATATAAAAAAATATACTTTCGGCACTCATCGTTTCATTTGCCGATTTCATAAAATAAGCTTGAATTCCCCAAGCAGTCAAAACAAAAATAGCAAGAATAAACCATAAAACACCACTTTCTCCCGCAGACTGACCAGTACCCCCAGTATAATCAAAAAGAGGTAAAGCCAATAATGCCAATACAATTCCAAGAGCTCCTAGTTTACCTGTACGCTCTTTTAAAAATAAAAATGAAAGCGTTATTGTAATTATTGGCGATAGAGAAATGATAGGAAAAATTAAATATGTAGGTCCAATAGTAACTGTATAAAAAAGAATCATTTGTCCACCTGCTCCTAACAAACCTATAATTAAACCATTTATAATAGACTTCTTGTCGGTTTGTAATTTCCAATTAACACGTTTTAAAACATAAATTGCAGGCAGAATCATTGTTAATGCCCATACACAATACACCAATGTATCTGGAAAACCATTTTCTGAAGGAACTCCTGTAAATGCACCCCATACACCCCAAAAAATAGTTGTTATTATGGCAAATAGTAACCAAGGTTTTTTATTTTTCATCTTATAAATATATATTAAAAGTTGTTGTTCAAAAGGCGTTATTCTAAAACGCTGTTAAAATATTTAGGGTTAAATATACATTATTTATAGATTTTAAGAGGTAAAAATTTAGAAACATTAATATATTTCGAAAGTAAACGAAAATAAAATACTCTAAAAAAGAATGAAATAGCTTATTTATTGGTCTCAAATGAAGTTAAAACTAAGACTGTTGCAAAAGCTATTTTTCTTCAATTTTCATTCGAGTAATCATGTATTTCTGACTTTAATTAAATCTATAAATATATAGTTTATAGTAATTTAGCTCAAAAAATAATGAAATATTGAACTATTTTATCAAAAATACCTAAAACTTAGGTAAATAAATTTATATATCTTTGTGAAACTTTCAAATGAAAGTGAGGTTACGAATGCCTTTATCTACAGTAGCATTAAGGTATGTTTTAAATTGAAATAAAAATAATCTAGTATATTATTAACAACAAATTATAATTTATGAAAAATAATTCTTCAAGAAGATCATTTATTACCTCTGTATCGATGCTTGCAATAGGAACAACTTTAAGCGCATCAACCTTTGGGTTTGGCAACAAAAAATTAAAAGTAGTACTGGTGGGTACAGGTGTTCGAGGCACCTCTTTTTGGGGTAAAAGACTCGTTGAAACTTATTCAGATATATTAGAGTTTGTTGGAATTTGCGATATCAATCCTGGGAGATTAGAATATGCGAAAAAGTATATGAAAGTAAAATGTAAAACCTATACTGATTTTGAAAAGATGATTTCAGAAGGCTCTCCAGATCTTATAATTGTAACGACAACTGATGCTACACATCATGAATTTATTATTAAAGGTTTAGATTTAGGTTGTGATGTTTTAACAGAAAAGCCACTAACTACAGATGAAGATAAATGTCAACAAATATTGGATGCTGAAAGAAGATCTAAAAAAAATTTAATAGTCGGTTTTAATTATCGTTGGTCTCCTTATGCTACAAAAATAAAAGAATTATTGATGAACAATACTATAGGTAAGATTACTTCTGTAGATTTTCATTGGTATCTCAACACACATCACGGTGCCTCATATTTTAGAAGATGGCATGGGTTAAGACAAACTGGAGGCTCACTCTGGGTGCACAAAGCCACCCATCATTTCGATCTTTTAAACTGGTGGTTAGATTCAGATCCTCAAGAAGTGTTTGCTTATGGTGATTTAGAACATTATGGAAGTGCAAATTCCTTTCGAGGAAATAATTGTAGAGATTGTCAGCACACAAAATCTTGTGAATACTATTGGGACATTACAAAAAGTGAAAGAGACGTTGATCTTTATGTGAAAAATGAAAAACATGATGGCTATATTAGAGACAATTGCCTTTTCAGGGAAGAAATAAATATTTATGATAAAATGTCAGCGCAGATTAAGTATAAAAATAATGCTATTGTCAATTATTCTTTAACAACGTACTCTCCATTTGAAGGTTGGAGAATAGCATTTAATGGTCAAGAAGGTCGTATTGAAGCTTGGTTGGATATTCCTTACCTTAAAAAAGAAGAAGTAAGTCAAGAAAAATTACATGAATTAGAAATGAGTCAGAATGGGCAAGATATTGAGCATTATGAACCATTAATCGTACATAAACTTTGGAAAAACCATGAAACAGTTCAAGTTCCTTACGAAAGAGGAGGTCACGGAGGAGGTGATAAAAGACTTCATGATAAAATATTTAAAAACACAAAAGTTAAAGACCCATACGAAAGAGCTGCAGGTGTAAGAGATGGAGCAATGTCTATTCTTATTGGTGTTGCTGCTCGAAAGAGTATTGAAAGTGGAAATCCAATAAAAATAGCTGAGCTTACAGATTTAGAACCGAGAGTTAACAGGCTAGGATAATACATTATACAACCATGAAAATAACAGATAAATATGGTCAGACAATAGTTTGCTTTTAGTATTTTAAAAAAAATAGTTTCATAGATCTATTTTATGATTTTGAAGAACGGGTAATATTAATTTATTTTCAAATTTTGTTAAAAAATATTTTTTTTACTAAAAATCCTACGAAATGTATTACATTTGCGATACCTCCTTTGGTTAGGTGCTTTTGTTTATTTTATAAGCATTGGTTTTAAGTTAAACATATTTAAGCGTATTGATAATTTATTTACTTTAACCAGAGGTTTTTTAGTGAGTTTTGAAGTTTGGTAAACTACCTCGGGGAAACTCAGAGACGTTGTTTGCTAAAATAATTTAGAAAAACCTAACAGTTTTGAGACTGTTCCTTATGTTTGCATTCAATAAACTAAATTTTCATTGAATTAGGTCAAGTACACTCAATTTTTATGGCTCTATGTCGCTTATAGCGGGTAATATGCTTAATGTAATTTTGATTTACCAATGTCATTCCTGTAAATGTTACGTAATTCGAGGACAAAATTAATAATATAAATCACCCACCGAAATTAGCATAAAACCATTTTTGTCATGTACTAAAAAATATTTTAGAAAATTTATTTACCTTAGCATAATTTTGAATGATATCCCCTTTTTAGAATAAATTTATGGAAAGACGCGAAGCAATAGTAAAGTTATCATGGATAATGAAATCAGCTTTTTTGGCACCTGCGGTTTTAACTGTATTACAAAGTTGTCAGGAAAAAGTTATAAAGAGTAAAGGTTTACTGGTACTAAATGGCAATCAAAATGAATTGGTAAAGGCTATTTCTGATACGATTATTCCAAAAACCCATTCACCAAGTGCTTCGGATGTAAAAGTTAATAAATTCATAGATTTACTACTTAATGATGTTTTTAATGAAGAGGTAAAGCAAAAGTTCTTAGATGGGTTATCACAATTTGATAATGACTGTTTATCCGTTACAGGAAATAATTATGTAAACCTTAATGAATCAGAGCAATATACATATCTTGAAAAAATAGATAAAGAAATAATGGAACAAAATTATGATGAATTAGCTCCGTTTTATTATACATTTAAACATCTTACTATTACTATTTATTTTACAACAGAACAAGGTGTAAAACAAAATTTAAATTACAATCCAATTCCAGGTAGGTATATAGGCGACGTTGATTTAAAACCTGAAGATAAAATAATGATTGGTAACAGAATGTAAAGTTATGAAACAAGAAAATAAATTTGATGTTATAGTTATAGGTTCTGGAATGACAGGAGGGTGGGCTGCAAAGGAATTTACAGAAAAAGGATATACAACTTTAGTGCTTGAGCGAGGAAGAAAGGTAGAGCATATCAAAAGTTATACGACTACAAACAATGCTCCATGGGAGTTTAAGTTTCGAAATCATGATTCAAAAAAGGTAAAAGAAGAGTACTATATGCAAAGTGTAAAACACAACTTTGATGCTTCTAGTAAGCACTTTTTTGTCAATGACAAAGACCATCCCATAGAAAGCTCAAAAGACAAACCAGTAAGATGGTTTAGAGGGTATCAAAGTGGAGGAAGAAGCTTAATATGGGGTAGAGGTGCCTATAGAATGAGCGATTACGATTTTGAACAAAATATTCAAGATGGAAATGGAATCGATTGGCCTATA
>JAKITG010000150.1 GCA_021648195.1 Flavobacteriaceae bacterium
TGCATCTGTTTAAATCTTCTTCTAATTCTCTATTTTTTATTTTTTTATTCTCTAGCTTATAAAAAGGTTCATGATTACCATTTTTACTCTGATTTTTATTTGTTTTAAAAAAAAGATAATATGTAAATATTGCATTTAAGAGCAGTGAAGCAGAAAAACATATAATTTTTTATTTGCCATAATTTAAAAGGGATTATGTGAGTTGTTTGTACTAATATTTTTAATAATCATAGATTCAAGAAATGATAAGATAAAAGCATATAAAGCTGAAATCATACTCATTTGAAAAATGAAGTAATCTGCATCAGGTCCTCCATCTCCTGTGTAATTGCCAATATGTTGTAATATGCTATTATTGTTGTATAAAATACCAGATGTTGTTGCATAAGCAATAATTGAAATTACAATTACAGTAATAACCCACATCAATCTTTGTCTACGCATAGGTTCCCAAAACTTATAGAAAACAAACAAAATGATTAGGGGAACTAAAAGAAGTACCCATCCGATTTTGCCAAAATCAAAATTGTTAAAAACATATTTTATTAAATCTTGGTATGTATTCCAGTCGAAGAATATTTCATACAAAATTACTAAGATATCATTCATTATACTTTTATTTTAAGTTTTAATTCTATGTATTTATCGTTGTCATTTACTTTTTCATAGGCTTTTGAAATACCATTTATTAACTGGTCAAATGCAAAAGTTTGTGTTGTATTGTCTATGATCTCACAGTCGTTGTCCATTCCAGAATTTCTTATCCATGAAGGCAGATTTTTCTTCAGATCTATTTCTAAATCACCAAATAATCCATTAGTAGCTTTTACAATAATAATATGCGTGTATTTGGTTTTCAAATTCTCGAGGACATCATAAGTCTTTGTATTGCTCTTTAGATTTGAAATATTTGTGACTTTAACAACTTTGTATCCGGTTTTGTCATCAACCTCATAATTATTTACATCTGTTAAGTACGAATCCGGGAGAGAATATTTGGAATAATCAATAGCAATTCCAAATCGCAAATATTTATCTTCTTTTGGAGTAGATTTGAAACCTCCTAATGCGAATCTCTCTCCTTTTATACTTTTGATATTATCTTTACTGTATTTATTTTCTGCCTCTAATTTATTTGCGTGCTTTTCTTCACCCTGAGTGAGAATGGTATAGTTGATACTTTTGTTTTTTGTAATAAAAAATCTTGCTTGTTCTTTAAAGCCCGGCAGGTCTTTAATCACAACTATTTCATTCATGGCTTTATTTATTATTTCTGAATTCCCGAACAAAAGCACATAATATGGTCTTTCTTGATTTATTTTTATTGCTTTGTGACCAGGTTCACATGATTCTGAATAGTACGTGCCATTAAAATTTGAAGAAAGTTTTAATATTACCGTTTCAATTTCATTTTGTTGAAGTGCTTTTTTAAAAGCATTTTCAATTTTTATAGATACTATATTTGGGCTTTTACCATCTACAGAATAAATACCATCGGTAATTACAATGCTTAATTCATTATCTGTTGCATTTTTTATAGCATTTTCAAATATAAACTGATGATCAGAATTTTCAATACCCATAGTTTTAATATTCCTTTTTTCAATTCTATCTAAAATATTATCTGCTGCATATTCACTTGTATTAACAAAATAAGAATTTAGTATTTCTTCATTCATATTGCCAATGATTCGGTTCAAAGTTTCTAAAAAATCATCACCTGTTAGATAGCCATTCATGCTTGCAGAGTTTTCAAAGTAGAAATTTATTTTGCTAATGTCTGATGATTCACTCTTAGTTACTTGGTCTACATCTTTAAGCTTTTCAACTTCTTCTTTCTCCTTCTTATTATCACATGCAGTAATTGAGATGATAAAAGTTAAAAACAGTATTTTTATGTGTAGGTATTTCATATTTATTTGATTGTATTTTTTTAATAGTGTATTTTGCTTTAGACACCTTATACTACATATATTAATTTGTGTATTATATTATAATTAGTTATTTCAAAAGTTAATAGATTTTTTATTAATAGGTAACCCACTTTATTCTATATTTTTTTAATCTGTTCATGTTAAATATTTTTGCATCTCTATTATTGAATTTTCTTAATCAACTGTATTTCAGATTCTGAGAGTTGTTTTCCTTTTAATGCACTTAGAAGATTTTTTAATTTTTCATTATTCCCAAGAGGAACAACTTCTGATGAGAAATCAATTTGATTGAGTAGCTCCTTGACAGCATTGATTGTATTAATTTCTTTCTGTTTATCAGCAATCGCTTTTGTAGCCTCCAACTCAATTATTAACAGTTTTTCCAGAATCATAATTTGTTTAAAGTTATTTATGGGTACAAAATTACATTAACAGATTAAATATTAATACGACATTGTATGTCGTAAATGGATTATTGTTAAACATTTTATATATTTAAACCCTAGAATTAATAAGGGTTATGAAAAAATATACATCTTTGGGAGAACTACTTCTGGAATATCGGGAGATTGACAATATTTCACAGGCAGATTTTGCTGCTAGTTTAAATGTAGATATTCGTACTGTTCAACGCTGGGAAAATAACCAGACATTGATCAAACCCGAGAAGGAAGAAGAAATTGTAAAGGAAACCCTTTTACCTTATCAACTAGTCCGTAATTTAAATGCGACAATACCCATACCTACCTATTATGATTTTAGAATACGGAAATATTCACTTACGTCGTTAGATAATAATTTACCTGAAGCATCTTGGTTAATAGAAAATATTCAAGATCGTACAAAAAGGATTGTAACCATAATGGATGAATCTGATATAGAAATGATTTTACGTGATATTCAATTACATAATTACACACCAAATCCAATAAATAAAAGGTTAATACGAGAGGTTATTAAATTATTGCCAGAATTGAATTTTATCATATTGGATGATAATGATTATTATGCCGGTCATAGTTTGATATTTCCTATAAAAGAGAGTGTTTATCAAAAATTAAAGAATAAAGAAATCTCAGAGGAAGATATACAAATTAGTGATTTAGTAGATTATAAGATTCAAGAAAAACCTGTTTTTTATAATTATGATATGACTGCTGATAGCAATGACAATGTATTTTATCTCGCGCATCATTATTTCAATTTTTTTCTTGCTTTACAAGAAACAGATTATACTTATTGTTCTTTTAGCATCAGGCATGATTCTATTAAATTAAATAAACAACTTGGTTTAAAGATGGTATGGGAAGATATTGAAGCACAAAAAAAGCGAGGCCTTGATACTCCACCTCGTTTTTATGTGGGCGATTTTAAAGAGTATTTGTCAGATGCAAATTAGGGAGTATTTGTTTTTTAATAGGGGTCCACTTTCCAAAGTCGTTTTACAATAACAGATACTTCTATATTGCTTTTAGGGTAAGGTAATTTATGAATAATGAAATAGTAACAGTATGATTGAAAAAATTGTATTGAAATATCAATGTTGGTGGGTAAGTTGGTCAAACCTTCTTATTTATAATTTTTATTTTGCTTGAATTTTACTACAATTTATAATTAATATTAGTTTGTTTTTCTATTGAGGTATTCTGCTACTTTATTTTCAATTCTTTGCATAGCTAATTTAGGCACTATGTGATTCTTAATTTTATTCAATTCTGTTTTTGATTTAGCTTGTAGATTATACCAGTTGGCTTGTTTTGTATTACCCAGGTATTTTTCCCATTCATGAATTTCTTTTGGTTCTATCGTTGACCAGTCTATAGTGTTATATGTATTATCTACGGTTACTTTGAAATTTTGGAGTTCTCCTGTCTTTGATTGCAATGGGATAACAAATTCTGACCAACTATGATTTCCTTCAGCAACTACTTTTCCTTCAAATTTAAAAATATTTATCAGGGCAACAAAAGCCATTTCACGTTCGCTACACCATCCAAATGTCGAGAAGGTGCCAAATGATTCAGAGAAATATTTGGAGTTTTCTTGCATTAAATCGCTCAAAAACAAATAGGGTGTTCTGTCAATATCAGCATATGAATTGTATTTTGAAAATTCAACTGGTGGGTTTACATTCTTTAAAAGTGAACTGTCTTTTACAAAGCGTATTTCATGCCTCGGATTTGGTTGAATCCAATGCCAGAGATAGGGGATACTTAATATTTCTCCTTTTGAACCATTTGACGCGGTTTGACTAGTAAACAATTTATGTAATATTTTAATAGTATAATACTTTTCAATATTTTTAGAATCATCTGAAAAAATGTTATTTTCTAAACAGAATTCGGTATAATTCAAACTATCAATTGAAGAAAAATCCTCAATCATGGTTTTTTACAAGTTTTTCAAAAAAAGTAGAAATTGTTAAAGAATTATACTCGAAAGTTTTAATAGTATAACTTGTCTTTTTATCATTTTCAATGATATTGTTAGTTTTTTTTATAGATGATTGCCCACACGAATTCAAAACAGAAAGTATAATCAATGCGAGAAGTAGAAATGGTTTTTTCATTTGATAGATTATTTTATAATCCATAATTGGAATATAATATTTGTGTGAATATAGGTTATCACGAGCTTTTAGTTGATAATATTATTGAATTATTAGTATTCATTACTTGCAATTAATTTAAACTAAAAAAAGACTTACGTTTTGTAAGTCTTTGATTATTAAGTGATCGCGACAGGATTAACTTCGTTGATCCTGATTGCAATCTATTTTGAGAATAAAAACCAAAATTTCTTGCGAAATTTATTTTTTATTCGTGAGACTCTAAAAAATTAATTTCAATTTTTTAGTTAGTCGAACTAATCCCGCTTCTTGTACTGAACTTGTTTCAGTATCTAGCGGGATCTTGGTTAATACCTCGACCCTTGGGTCGATTCCAATTATTGGGTCCAGGGCTTGCCCTGGGGTTTAATACCTTTTATTTGTCGATTCCTAATGCAAATAAATTTGCAACGCATTCATCAAATAAAAAACCTATTTGCATTTGCAAATAGGTTTTCATTCATCTGTGATCGTGACAGGATTAATTGCATTGATCCTTTGAGTTCCTAATTCCGAGTAAAAGCTTACAATTTTCAATTGCCTGGGCTCTTTTAATTTCCTCTCTTATTCGAATAAATTCGAAACGAAAAGAAATTAAAAAAGCCCACCACTACG
>JAKITG010000151.1 GCA_021648195.1 Flavobacteriaceae bacterium
AGAAGAATATTGGAAAGGCTACATCTAAAAAAATACATTTATCGGTTGAAAACCTGAATGAGATATTGATATCGAGTGGCGCTGAAGTATATTCAGAAAACACATTTTATGCAGATAACTTAAAAGTTGATGCATCCAGTGGATCTGAAGCAAATTTAACTTTAAATGTCACAAATTTAAACTGTGAATCATCCAGTGGAGCCAATATTAATTTAAGTGGAAAAGCTACAAATTTAGATGCGCGTACGTCAAGTGGTAGTGACATTAATGCGTATGAATTGCATGTAAAAAATTGTAAAGCAAAAGCAACAAGCGGCTCAGGTATTAAGGTTAATGTGACTGAGTCTTTTAATGGCAATGCTACTAGTGGTGCAGACATACGTTATAGAGGAAATCCAAAAATTGTAAACAAAGATAAAAGCTCAGGGGGCAGTGTAAAGAAAAATAGTTAAAAAAGTGTCTAATCTAATTGGATTTAAAATCACGCCATTGGCGTGATTTTTTTATTGTGAGACTCTAAAAATAAATTTCAATTTTTTAGTTGTAAGCTTCCCAAAAAACCGAACTGTTTAAAAGTGTAAAAATAGTCTTAACTTTAAACAGTAATTAGGAGAAAAAGTAAATTTAGCCCCATCAAATCGCTTCTATATTACAGGCGTTTGATCAAGGTAAATCTGTATCAGATATAACTAGAGAGCACGGTGTTAGCTCAGCTGCATTTTCTAAGTATGCTGGTATGAATTCTAAAGAGCTAAAGAGGCTTAAATCATTACTTACACCATTTTGCCCCTCGTTTTCTAACCTTTACTGGAAAGATTCCTTTTTCCTTTCTCAGAGAATCGCGTAAAGGCTTCATCATTTTCTGTAATACCTGTAAAATCATCTTTATCATTTTCTGATAAAGATGCTAATATTTTATGACGCCAATCAAAAGCTGTCTTTTTGTTGATGGATAGAGCTACCTTAATTTTATCTAAACTTTTTTCCTGAAGCATTAACACAAGGTAATCATCAATCTTGTCTTTGCACTGAAGTCCTGCCTCCAAGTTCCTGTATATTCTGTAAAACTTCTACTACAGGACTTGCATTTGTAACGCTGAGAACCTTTGTCAATACCAAATTTAACATACTTTGGATGCTTGCAATGAGGACAGCAACCTTGCTTGTTATCTAATATGTTACGTCTTGACGCTTGACTCTTTGGGCTAACAGTAATCGCACCTGATAATAATTCTAATTCCCTCTGTAATTCAAGTCTTTCAATGGGTGAAAGATTTGGTAAACTATACTTTAATTTTTGTAAATCCATAAAGTAAATATGCGAATAATAGCTGAATTAAACTAGAGCCAACATTTATTGGAAATACGATAATAATCGCTATTTTAAACTATAGTCGATCTTCAATATAAAGTCAAAGAGTATATTGAGTTTTAATAGCTTTTTTTGTCAGATACTATTAATTTTTATAAATTGTAAATAGTCATCATTTTTGGCTGCAATAATATATTCTTCACCTTTTATTTTAATAATTACAAGATCTTTAGTGTCTCCTTCTATTAAAATCCCACTAGTTAATGGCTCTAACGGATTAAAATTCCCTTTTCCATCACCACTTAAGAATAAACCTATACTAGCATCATTTCTTGGTGTTTCAACTTCTGATCCATATAAATTACCTGCAATAACAATATCCAAGTTCTTATCACCATCAAAATCTTTTACTAAAATTTCATTAATATTTGAAATTTGTGCTCTATTAGGTAAATTATGAGCTACAAACTTTCCATTTTTATTCTCTAAAAAAATGCTCGCAAAAGATTTTACCTGATAATGAAGAGATTTTTCCAAATCTTTCTTAGTATATACGTCCTCTAGGGTTGCAACAGAAAACTGATCATAGTTTTTAAATTTTTTCTTGATAGATGGGATTTGCTGAGATGAGCATTCTCGACCTCTTACCGGAAATTTTTCACCTTCATTAAAATAACTCAAAACAATATCATTTTTTTTATTTTTATCAAAATCGTTAAAGTATATATCAAATGTTTCTTTTTCATTGGACTTGTACTTATAATTTAAACCAAGGTTTCCAACAACAAAATCCATATCTCCATCATTATCAAAATCACCTTCTTTAATACTAAACCACCAACCAGTTGTATCTTCCAAATTTAATTTTTTTGAAACATTTTCAAACACTCCATTATTGTTTTTAAAAATAGTTATTGGCATCCATTCTCCAACAATGATCAAATCCATCCAGCCGTCTTTATCAAAATCTGTTACACTAGCAGCTGTAACCATTCCTAGATTTCTAAAACCGTTAGATACTTTATCTGTAACATCTATAAATTTTGGATTTCCTTTTTTACTAATATTTTCAAGAATATAACTATTGGCTGGAACCGGATAATTTTCAGGAACCATTCTTCCTCCAATAAATAAATCATCATCTCCGTCATTATCAAAGTCTATTTGATAAACCTTTGACCCACTTGTTAACATTTTTGGTAAAGCCGTAGCAGATCTGATAAAATTACCTTTCCCGTCGTTAACATAAAGTCTGTCGTATAACAGTTCAGAATTATAATTAAATTCATTTCCTCCACTAACCATATAAACATCATTATCTCCATCTCCATCCGCATCAAATATCAAACTACCCAAATCTTCATATTCACTATCATTTACAATTGGATTATTTTCTTGTTTAATAAATCCATTTTCGCTTTGGTAGTATACTCCTGTTTGATTATTGTGAGCTCCTCCTACAATAAAGTCTTCTAAACCGTCTCCATTCAAGTCACCAACAGATACCCCTGGCCCATATTTTGAAGTGCTATGTGGCAAAAGAATCTCTTTTATAAAGTCATTATGAATATTTTCAACATGTTTGTGTTTTACAACAATTAAAGGGTCATCAACTGTTGAAAATAATTTTGGTATTTCAACATTTTTATTCTCTATAGTTTGGTTTACAGCATTAGTATAATCAACATTAATAAATTGATTTTTGTTAATATTTGTAATTATCTGAACCTTTCGATCTGGCCAAATTATTTTTAATGTATCTACTTTTTCTGCAGTTCCAATTCCAAAATGTAAATTTGGAGCAACCGAAGATTGAAAACCCCTGGTTAAAGTCATTTCCTGATATTGAGATAAATCTTGAACCTTTACTATTGTTTTAACTCCAATACCAAAAGGATTCAGTTTTGGCCCTTTAAAGTTAAGTGAAAGGTAGTTATTTCTTTCTGAGCTATGATTTTCAAAAACAGAGGCGTAATCATCAATATTGTTAATTATAATCTCTAAATCACCATCATTATCAAGATCAGCATATACACTTCCGTTTGAAAACCCTTTATACTGAATACCCCAATCGTCATTGGCTTTACTAAATGAGAGATCTCCGTTGTTCTTAAAAATAAAATTATCAATCTTTTCTGAAGGGATCGCAAGACTCATGGCAAGAAAATCTTTTTTACTAAATTTTTCTTTTGCAATTTTTTTAAAATAATCTTTATTATTAATTTCTCTTCGAGTACCATTCGTAATAAAAATATCTTTCCAGCCATCATTGTCAAAATCTGCAAAAATAGGTCCCCAACTCCAGTCTGTTGTTGCTAGACCACTTATCTGAGAAATATTACTAAAAACGGGAATTGACTCCTTCAAATTACCATTATTCAACTGCAGCATATTTTGCATATACTGATAACCAAACCCGGTATTAACGGTGTTCCAAAATTTATTCGGATTCATACCTGCCATATTGGCTTTTGACCTACGATTATCGCCAGGAGTCATATCCATTTGTAAAATATCTGGTAGCAAATCATTATTAAAATCGGCAATATCAACTCCCATTCCAAATTGCGACATTTGCTTTAAAGCATCCATTCGATGTTCTGTAAACGTACTGTTTCCATTATTAATGAATAGATAATCAGGAACATTAAAATCATTTGAAACATAAATATCTGGCCATCCATCTTTGTTTAAATCCGCAATTGTTGCACTATTAGTAAGTCCAAAAGATATTAAACCTGCTTCCTTTGTAACATCAGTAAAATACCCTCCATCATTTCTATAAAGTTTGTCGGTTTCAATTTCTTTAGGTTTGTTCATTTTAAAAAAATAGTAATTATTTGGGGCATTGAAACGAGTTGGAGGATAATTGGCTACATATAAATCTAAATCACCATCTAGATCATAATCAAAGAATGTGGATTGCACAGCATTTCCTATATCATCAATACCATATTTTTTAGCACTCTCGGTAAAGGTCTCGTCACCATTATTTATATAAAGTACATTGTGTTTTGGATTAAATTTACCTCCAACTGAGCAATATATATCTAAAAACCCATCATTATTCACATCTGCCATCGTCACACCAGTAAACCATCTTTCATCTCCTTCAACGCCTGCTTTTTTCGAAATATCTTCAAAATTCATATTTCCTTTATTGAGATATAATTTATTGGTAACCATATTTCCTGTAAAATACAAGTCAATAAGACCATCATTATTAATATCTCCGGCAGAAACTCCTCCTCCCATATATATATATCCATAAGAAAAATAGTTAATGGAATCATTTTCAATAAGAGAATTAGTAAAGTCTATTCCTGTTTGTTTGAAATTGAGAGATTCAAATATTTTTACTGATTTTTTCGTATTTGATTTATTACAAGAAATTAAAGTTAGCAGAATAATTATTGTATAAGACAATTTATTCATAATGGTAGTATTTTATTAGATTAGCTATAAATATAAAAAAAAGAGCATTAAAATAATGCTCTTTTTTAAATTAAATTATAATTCTTTTACCAATCTGGATTTTGTGTTAACATACCAGCACTTTGGTCTATAGCTCCAAGTGGAATTGGAAATAAATTATGCCTAGACTCATATGGGTTAGTCTTAGCTCCAAAATTAGTAATAGTTCTTGCTTCATTTACAAAGTAATTATTCATAAGGGTAGTTCCAACATCCCATCTTCTAATATCAAACAAGCGGCCTCCTTCCATACCTAATTCTAAACGGCGTTCAAAACGTACAGCTTTTCTTGCATATTCGGCACCAGCGAAAGATGGGT
>JAKITG010000005.1 GCA_021648195.1 Flavobacteriaceae bacterium
ATTTGCATATCAACACATTACATGTTTTTTTATTCAATCATTGATTCATTATATCATTTTCATGTTGTTTTTTAAGATTATTTATAACTAAAAATAGAATCTTACCCACACAAATAGTGGTAGAACCGAATAAATTACATACTATAAAACTCAATTAAATCTGCCTCATAATATTGTTCTCCTAATTTTGATAATAGATTATTTATTATATTACTATCACCTTCTACAGCTAAAGCAGAATAGCCCACCTTATTTAATTTACCCAATCTAAAATCAATAATATTGATATGTTTTGAGGCTAATGCAGACAGCAAGATCAATAAAACTCCAGGGGTATTATTATGTTTTGTAATAATTATTTTTTTACCCAAAGCCAGTTTTAACTCTACACCATCAACCTCTAATAAATAAACTCCTTTTCTATAATAATTTGGCAATACCGCATTTTCTTCATAAATCAGTTTTTTAAAAATACCTGCATCTGTTCCATTGATAAAATCAATAGCATTTTTTACATTTCCATTATCATTTTTTAGCGTTAAAAATGCAACTGCTGTTCCATCATTATTCGATTTTAGTCGAGCAGTTTCTACATTTATTCCCTCGGATGCTAAAGTGTTAAACAATGAGGAAATTACTCCTGGCTTATCTAAATGCTCTGAAAAAAGCCCACTAACCTTATCTTTAGAAACTTGTGGAGTTTCATTGGTAACCGTAATTGATTTATCAGATTTTCTAATTCGTATGGCATTATAATCACCCATTCCTGTCGCATTTTTATAAATACCTACGAATTCAGAAAATGTACCACCAAAAGAAAAGTCAGGAATAATTTTTCTCTGTGTATTGGTTAATCGTTGATTTAATATCTCTATCCCTTTATTCAAAATTGTATACTTCACCTTCAAGTCATGGTCGTCAAAAATAGTTCTCTTTTCAGGAATTAGTTTAGAATAACTTACATAGTCTTCATAACCAGCTTCGTTGATATATTCTAAACTTTCTTTAAAATTTAGTCCGTAATATCGTACGTGATGTGTATCTGTACCCACACAAACTGGTATTTGAAGTTCATAGGCTCTTCTTAAAATATTTTGAATCGGATAAACACCTACTCCTTTAAATTTTCCTGCCATATTTACATCCAAAGAAAGATTTCTATCGGCAATCATTTCTAAAAGTGTACGAAATTTATTTGCTAAAGGATGTGAACTTGTTTCAAAATTTACCAAAGCATCGGGCATATCAACATTCAGTTTTGGTAAATCAATATGACCAATAATTTGAATCATATTACCAAAACATTCAATCATTTGAATCATTTCATTAAAATATCCATCCCAATAAGCTTCCAAACTACCACGAATTTTTAATAACTCTTGAGCTTCTTCTTTTGAACCATCATAAGGTAATCCTTCAGGAGAAAAATGTACTGATCCAATTACATAATCTGCTGCTTCTGCTTGAAATATTTTTGACCTACTCCATTGCAAGCCCAAATCATCTCCCATCCATTCTAATTCAATACCATATTTGATATTGATTTTACCCTTATATTTCTTACGAAGATTGGCTATTCTTTTTGGGTAATTTAAATATGATTGATTTCCTCGGATAAATTTTACATTCGTATCTCTTTCTGCTATATAGCGAAAATTCGTTAAACGAGGAGAATGAATAACAAATGTGATACTTGGATGATTTGCTTCAATGGCTTTATCAACAATATCTTCTAATTTATCTATTCCATGCTTTACATGATCTTGTTCTGTTCCAGCATGAATACCATGAGTTTCCCAAATAAATTCGTTGAATTTTTTCATTAATCAATTAATTCTTTTTTTCTTTGATTACAAACTTAATACTTTGGAATAAAACTTTTATCAAAAAAAATAAATTGTTCATTTTAATTTTCTTGAGTTCGTCAATATCTATTGAATTTTTAATAAAAAATTGCTCTTGGCTCTTGGTTACTAGCTCTTTTGATATCTAGTATTGGGTAACTAATATCAAATATTTGGTTGTTAGCTACTGGTTCTTAGTTTTTGATTACAAGTATCTTGGTGCACTAATTTGTATTGTTGTTTTACTGTTATTTAAATTCAAATTTTTGTCTTTTAATCTTCTAACTCTAATTTTTGCTTTTCCTAATTCTTGTACCTTTACTTTAATTCATCTTCAAATTGGTACATTTTCAAATCATCAAATTATTTTATCTTCAAATCAATTCATTGAGACTTCAATAAATAAAATTTCTGAATCTTGATTGGCTTTGATTGTAAAATCGCTTGTTTCAGAAATACCAATTGTATCTCGTCTTTCTAAATTTTTACCAAAAAAAGAGACCTCTCCAGAAATAAGCATTGTATAAACTCCATGATTTTGTATTTTAGCCATTGAAAAATAAAGGCTATGGACATCAACTTCAATAAAAACGAAGATCACAACAAACTACTTCTTAGCAATCTCAATAAAATGTTCTATCGAGTGTCAAAAGGTGGTGGTGATAATCGTATTGCCAAACTTCATGCTAAAGGAAAAATGACTGCTCGTGAACGCATAGATTATTTATTAGATAACAAAAATAATTGTATTGAAATTGGAGCCTTTGTTGGTGATGATATGTATAAGGAGCATGGTGGATGTCCCTCTGGTGGTGTTATTGTAAAAATTGGATATATATCGGGCAAGCAATGTATTGTTGTCGCTAATGATGCTACCGTAAAAGCTGGAGCTTGGTTTCCAATTACCGCTAAAAAAAACTTACGAGCTCAAGAAATTTCTATTGAAAATAATTTACCCATTATTTATTTAGTTGATAGCGCAGGGGTTTATTTGCCTATGCAAGATGAAATTTTTCCCGACAAAGAACATTTTGGGAGAATTTTTAGAAATAATGCCATCATGAGCAGTAAAGGAATTACTCAAATTGCTGCTGTTATGGGAAGCTGTGTTGCTGGTGGTGCCTATTTGCCAATTATGAGCGACGAATCTATTATTGTTGATAAAACAGGAAGTGTTTTTTTGGCAGGAAGTTATTTGGTAAAAGCTGCCATTGGAGAAAAAATTGACAACGAAACTCTCGGTGGCGCTACTACACATACCAAAATATCAGGAGTTTGTGATTATAAAGCTACTGATGATAAGGATGCATTAGATAAAATTAAAAATATTATTGGAAAAATTGGCTCTTTTGAAAAGGCTGGATTCAATAGGATTTCATCTGAAAAACCAAAAGAAAATCCTGAAGATATTTATGGTATTCTACCTCTTTCTAGAAGCGACCAATATGATATGAAAGAAATTATCAAACGCTTGGTTGATGATTCAGAATTTGAAGAATACAAAGCAAACTATGGAAAAACATTGATTTGTGCTTATACTAGAATTGATGGCTGGGCTGTAGGAATTATTGCCAATCAAAGAAAATTAGTTAAAAACGGTAAAGGTGAAATGCAATTTGGGGGCGTAATTTATTCCGATTCTGCAGACAAAGCCACTCGGTTTATAGCCAATTGCAATCAAAAAAAAATTCCGCTAGTATTTTTACAAGATGTTACTGGCTTTATGGTAGGCAGTAAATCGGAACATGGTGGCATTATAAAAGATGGTGCAAAAATGGTTAATGCAGTAAGTAATTCTGTTGTTCCAAAATTTACCGTAATTATTGGAAATTCTTATGGAGCCGGAAATTATGCCATGTGTGGTAAAGCTTATGACCCTAGATTAATATTTGCTTGGCCCTCTGCCGAATTAGCCGTTATGGGAGGCAAACAAGCCGCTAAAGTTTTATTACAAATTGAAACCGCTTCTCTAAAAAAACAAGGTCAAAAAATTACCAAAGAAAAAGAACAAGAAATTTTAAATACAATTACCAACAAATATAAAAAACAAACCTCACCTTATTATGCTGCTGCACGTTTATGGACAGATGGAATTATTGACCCTTTAGACACAAGAACATGGATTTCTATAGGAATTGAAGCTGCAAACCATGCTCCAATAGAAAAACAATTTAATATGGGAGTGATACAGGTATAGACACAAATTTTACTAATTTATATAAATATTCTATATATTTTTTATTCCTTATTTTTAATTTAAGCCTATTTTCTCAACAATAATTGAGATCTACTCCTTATAAAAAAGTTCTATAATTTTTAAAAATAGTGATGCAATTAATGAGCTTGTCAGATTAGCTAGTTCTTCTTCAGAAACTAAAATCATGATGCATATAAGTCCATACTTTTAACTATTTTTGAAATTGACTAAACAGTTAAATAAATAAAACAATCAAACAACAATCAATGGGAAGAGCATTTGAATTTAGAAAAGCAAGAAAAATGAAACGCTGGTCGGCTATGGCTAAAACTTTTACCCGAATAGGTAAAGATATTGTTATGGCTGTTAAAGAAGGTGGTGCAAATCCTGAAAGTAACTCTCGTTTAAGAGCAGTAATGCAAAAGGCCAAAGCTGCTAATATGCCAAAAGATAATGTTGAACGTGCTATAAAAAAAGCAAGCGACAAAGATACCGCTAACTATAAAGAAGTACTCTTTGAAGGGTATGCTCCTCACGGAATTGCTATTGTTATAGAAACTGCAACCGACAATAATAATAGAACCGTTGCTAATGTAAGAGCTGCCTTTAATAAATGTGAAGGTACATTTGGCACTTCTGGATCTGTGATTTTTATGTTTGATCATACATGCAATTTTAGAGTTAAAACTGAAGACTTAAAAGTGAATCTGGAAGAGTTTGAACTAGAATTGATAGATTATGATGTGGAAGAAGTTTTTGAAGATGAAGACGGAATTTTAATCTATGCTCCCTTTGAACAATTTGGTGCCATTCAAAGTTATTTGGAAAAAAATGAATTAGAAATCCTTTCTTCTGGATTCGAACGAATTCCAACAACCACAAAAAACATATCAGAAGAAGAACAAGCTGATGTTGAAAAATTATTGGAAAAACTTGAAAATGATGACGATGTTCAAAATGTATATCATGCGATGGAAATGAGATAATTAAAAAAAATGAGACGACAAGAGCCAAAGACCAATACTAGTTGCAAAAGTTAAAAGTACGGAGTTGAAATACCAAATATCTCTAAATTTCAAAATACTAGATACCAAAATACCCAACACCAAATAATGACCAAAACTTACACTTTATCACAAATTCCTACTATTGCTAAAGATATTATTTCTTCTGCAAAACATAAAATTTTATTATTTTATGGAGAAATGGGAACTGGTAAAACTACACTCATCAAAGAACTAGCAAAACAATTGGGAGTACAAGAAGTGGTAAACTCTCCTACATTTTCTTTAGTCAACGAATATTTTTCCCAAAAAGAGGAAACAATTTATCATTTTGATTTTTATAGAATTGAAGATGAAAACGAAGCATACGATATTGGAATTGAATAGTATCTTTACAATAATTATTGGTGTTTTATTGAATGGCCCGAGAGAGTAGAAAATTTATTACCTTTAGACTCTGTTTCTATTCATTTAACAATTAATAAAAACGGATCAAGAAATATTGAAATTAGACAATAATTATGGCAAAACAAATTTCACCTTTTAGCAAAGAAGAGCTTTTACCTTTACCCGAAATGCTTGAAATAAAAAAACAAAAAGATGAATTATATATTGGTATTCCTAAAGAAACTCATTTCGAAGAAAAACGTATTTGCTTAACCCCAAATGCTGTTGCTGCATTAACCGCAAACGGACATAGAATTGTAGTAGAATCTGGCGCAGGAGATGGTACTAATTTTACAGATAAAGAGTATTCCGAAGCTGGAGCAAAAATATCATACAGTCCGAATGATGTATTTGCTTGTAATATTATTTTAAAAATTGAGCCCCCATCTTTGATAGAAATTAAAATGATGAATCCTCAATGTGTTCTTTTTTCGGCGATGCAACTTAAAATTCAAAATAAAAAATATTTTGAAGCTTTGGCTAAAAAAAGAATTACTGCCATTGCCTTTGATTACATTCAAGATGCACATGGTGTTTTTCCTTTGGTAAAATCGCTTAGTGAAATTGCTGGAATTGCTTCTATCTTAATTGCTTCTGAATTGATGAACAATAGTAGTGTGGGTAATGGTTTACTTTTAGGAAACATTGGAGGTGTACCTCCAAGTAGAGTTGTTATTATTGGTGCAGGTACAGTTGCAGAATTTGCTGCTCGTTCAGCTTTAGGCTTGGGTGCATCTGTTGAAGTATTTGACAATTCATTAACCAAATTGCGTAATTTACAACATAAATTAAATTTCCCAATAGCTACCTCTACCTTGCAACCTAAAAATTTATTAAAATCATTAATTGATTGCGATGTTGTAATTGGTGCTATTCGAGGTAAAGCTAGAACTCCAGTTGTTGTAACCGAAAATATGGTGGAACAAATGAAAGATGGAGCTGTAGTTATTGATGTAAGTATTGATAATGGTGGTTGCTTTGAAACCTCAGAAGTTACAACACATAGCAAACCTACAATCGTTAAACATGGCGTAATTCATTATTGTGTACCTAATATTCCTTCAAAATATTCGCGAACTGCCTCTGTTTCAATTAGTAATATTTTTACGCCTTACCTACTAAATATTGGTAAAGAAGGTGGTATAGAAAATACTGCTAGATTTGATAAAAGTTTACGAAAAGGAATGTACTTTTACCACGGTGTTTTATCCAACAAAACTATAGCTGATTGGTTTAATTTACCTTTTACAGATATTAATTTATTGATATTTTAATCGATTTTTAGCCTAAATATTTCTTTCAAAAACTACAATCAATGAATATACCACACGATATAAAAAAGCGCCTCTCTTTATACGGTTTTGGCTTTGCAATGGGTATCGGTTTGGTGTTTTTTTTCCTTGGCGGAAAAAATTCCTCTTGCAATTGGATGCCCAATGCACGGATGCTACAAATCATTAGAAGCAAACAAATAACTTATTCTACAGAAGTTCAAAATAAAATAAATAGCGTAATTATTGACAGTACAGATATCAGCCAAATTTTAATAGATGGCGATATTGATTTTTCTAAAAGTCAAGTAAAAAACAATCCCTGTAGAAAGTACCTTATCAATGGAGAAATCAAACAACAAGAAGCAATATTAATCGTAAAAATTTGTGACTCTATAGCAACTATTGAAACTGTAGAATTAAAATAAATATCAAGTCCCAATTTACTCACCGGGTGAGTAAACTAAAATCACTTACTACTTACTCCTCCAGAACCACTTACTTTTATATCTTCAATTTTCGGATTTCCTTTATAACCAATATCTCCCGAACCAGAAACTTTGGCATTTAATTCATTCTTAACACTTATTGTTATATCGCCAGAACCTGAAACTCTTAAAGTTGATTTATCTGTTTGTAATCCATAAGCAGAAATATTGCCAGAACCTGAAACTCTAGCATCAAAATTAGTGGCAGAACCTTCTAAGTCTAAATCACCCGAACCTGAAACTCTAGCTTCTACACTATTAGCTTCTATATTTAAGTTGATATCTCCAGACCCAACAATTGATACCTCAAAACGATCTGATTTTATCAAATCTTTAGAAACTATATCTCCAGACCCAACAACTGAAACACCATTAATATCATTAAAATATACGATTAAATGCACCCCTTTTCTTGTGCGAATACGAGTTCCTTTTTTCCACTTAATTTTTAATTTTCCATCTTTAACAACAGTGACTAAATAAGGCAATAGATTTTTTTCAATATTTATAGTAACCTTCCCTTCTTTTCCTTTTACTAGATCTACATCAAAAGAACCTGAAACGCCTATATTGTCAAAATTTCCGACTTGTCGAGTATCTGTAATCACATTTCCATCTCCTTTTACTCTTTCATAATTTTGTGCATCACAATGGGTTGAAAATAATAGAATTATTAATAAACTTAAACCTAATTTTAAATATTTATTTGTCATAATGATTTGATTAATTAATTGTTATAAAATTTTACACTACCATATTCAGAAACTATTTTTACAGTCGCTCCTGAGTTATCTTGATTTACATATCCTTCATAATACTTTGAAGTATTTTTTATGATTTTTTTAGTATAATTGACATTATTTCCATCTAAATTAAACCTTGCATAATTTAATTTTACTGTAAAATTAAAAGATGCACTAGAATCTAAACCGATTTTAATCCTGGTATAGTCTGTATAAATATCAACATTTTTAAAACCTTTCATTAATTTTTCTACATGAATATTTCCATAATCATTATTAATCTTTAAGGTTTTATGAATTTTTCCAAATCGCATAGATAAATAATCTCCATTTCCAATGATATGATTTCCATTATCTACTTGTACTTTTCCGTAATCACAATTGAATTTCAAGCCTTCAATATTTTCAAAAACTATCGTTGAATAATCGGCACTTAAATTTATGTTCTTTGCTTTTCCTATGGTTAAACTTGAATAATCGGCATTTATCTGTCCATCATTCATAAATTCAATTGTTGAATTTTTTGTATAATCCATGTTTATATTATTATCACTATGCAATAAATCACCAATTATAATTTTACCGTAATCACAATTTATTTTGGCTTTCCCTTTCAACTCATTTAACGAAATCGTACCATAATCATTTATCAAATAAACATTATTTGTAATGGGTATTTTCACTTTGTAATCTATTTGATAATTAATATTCGAATTGTTCCAATTAAACCAACTTGATGATAATTTCTCAATCAAAGTTTTTGCATAAACCATACTATTATTTGCTTCAAAATTAACATTAATACTTTCTAATCTAGAAATCACTTTATCTTGATTATCACCATTAACAGTAATTTTGACTTCAATAACTACACGATTTTCATTCCAAGAAATCACATCAACATTACCATATTTATTACTTATTTTTAATAACGCATTGGCATTAACTCTATATTCTTTATTAATAGTTTTACTTTTCTTGTATTTTCCTTCTTTAGGATTTGGAGTTGCCATTCCAACCAAAGGAATAAACAATAATAGGAGTAATTTTTTATACATAATTTTCATTTGTTTTGTTTTTAATGATTTTTATCTGGTTGTTAGTTTTTTGTTGTTGGTTGCTAGTTTTTGACTTTTCGTTTTAACTATTTAGCCAATCATTTTTAAATCGTCAAATTATTTCATTTTCTTCTAAACTTACTTTTTGAAAAACTTTAAATTCCTCCAATTGCTCTACCAAGTTTTGCAATACTTCAATTTGCATTTGAAAATTTGTGATTATAGCATAAATAACACGCTTATCTTCATTACTTTCTTTTAGTTCAATAGAAAGCTTTTGATGATTTTTTTCTAATATATCTAACTGTTTAAAAGCATCGTCAATAATTTTTTTATTTTGAGGAGTTCTTCCTTTTTGGATTTGTTCAATCTCTTTTTGAATAGCTGAGATATAAAAATTTTGAGTTTCTTCCATTTTTGGTGAAATATCAGTCAATTCAATATTGTTTTGAATCTTATTATTCCCTAACCAAAACCCAAAAATTAACAAAATAGATGCTGCTGCCGATAACCAATACCACTTTACACCTTTGATACTCTTTTTAGATTTTGTATAAGATTTTAATCGTGCTTCAAATCTTTCAAAATGCCCAATGTTTGGTTCTTCAAAATCAAATTCATTTTGTGATTTTTTAAAAATATTTTCTAAATCTTTACTCATCTCTTTTAATTTATAAGGCTTGACTCTGCCAATAATATTCTCAATTTATTTTTTGCTCTTGAAATTGTTGTTCTACAATTTTCATTACTTATTTTCATAATATCAGAAATTTCTTCATTATCATAACCTTCAACCAAGCTTAATGTTAAAGCAACACGATAATTATCTTTAAGTTGCTTAATCGATTGAAGAATTTCATTTGCTTTTAAACTTGAATAATCTATAGTTTCTTCAGCTGTTATTTGATTACTCATATTATTTTCAACAATTTCAAATTTCACTTCTTGGAATCTATTATTTTTTTGAAGTTGAGTTAAACTTCTATTAATTACTATTCGTTTTAACCAAGAACCAAATGTTACCTCACCTTTGAATGTGTCTAACTTTATAAAAGCATTTAAAAAAGATTCTTGCATCACATCTTCTGCTTCAAAATTATCTCCCACTATTCGCAATGCTGTGTTATACATTGCTTTATGATAGAGCTTGTAAATTTCAAACTGCGCGGGTTGGCTTTGCCTTTTACAAGCTTGCAACAACTGATTTATATGTTTTTGATTTTCTTGCAAAGTTGATTTCTATACTAATGACATCCTACTTTTTAATATGTTACACTCTTGTGTTTAAATGTAATGTTTTATTTGGTTTATTGATATATAATTGTTGGTTGATCGTTTTTAGTTGTTGGTTATATCTGGCTATTTGCTTTTCGCTTTTGGCATTTTGACCTCTTTGTTTTAAGGACACCTCTTAACTACTTAGGGTCTGTTACAAAATAAAGTTTACAGAATTGGCGACATTATTTTGTGCAATAACGAGGCAAAAAACGCAGGTATAGCCTTAGCTAAAGTGAGTATTTTTAACACTGTTAGTGTGCAAAAGAACAAGGCAAAATGTAAAGGTTATTTTGTAACAGACCCTTAGTATGTTTCTTGGCTCTTATCTTTAGGTTAAATAATTGTAAATAAAAACATCTCGTTATTTTTTTAATTATATTTGAATATTAATTTGATAAAATGGGAAATAAAAATATTAAGATTCTACTTGTTGACGATGAACCTGATATACTAGAAATTGTTGGTTTTCATTTACAAAAAGAAGGATATCAAATATTTAAAGCTAAAAATGGAGAGGAAGCGGTAAATAAAACTAAAACGATTCAGCCTCATTTAATTTTATTAGATATCATGATGCCAAAAATGGATGGTATTGAAGCGTGTGAAAAAATAAGAACTTTAAAAGGCTTAGAAAATGTACTCATTGCTTTTTTTACAGCTCAGAGTGAAGATTATTCTCAAGTAGCAGGTTTTGATGCTGGTGCCGATGATTATATCACCAAACCTGTTAAACCTAAAGTTTTAGTAAGTAAAGTAAAAGCACTATTACGCCGTTTAAAAAAAGAAGAAAAAAGAATACTTCAATTGGGTAATATAATAATCAATAAAGATGAATATTTTGTTGAAAAAAATAAAGTGAAAATAATTTTACCTCGAAAAGAATTTGAATTATTATCATTACTGGCTGGTACACCTAATAAAGTATTTAATCGCGATGTAATTTTAAATACAGTTTGGGGGCAAGATGTTGTTGTGGGTGGCAGAACTATTGATGTTCATATTAGAAAACTTAGAGAAAAAATTGGTGATAAATATATTGAAACCATAAAAGGAGTTGGTTATAAATTTGTAATTTAATCTATTGAACTTTAAACAAATACATAAATTAGCTTTAAAAACAGCTGGTACTATAGTCATTTTCTTTGCCTGCCTTTTCCTTATTTTTAACTTTTCTTTTGATTTAAAAATAGATTTACCCAAAGTAATATTTTTCTTATTCTTATTCTTTGTATTTATTGCTCTTATCGTAAAACTTAATGTTGAACAATTTTCTAGCAAAAAAATTCAAAATATTTATTCCAATTCTTCTTTATTTAAAAATATAAATTTTGATGATGATAGCTTGAAACCTGATATCGAAACTTTTTTTAATCATGTGAATGATATCATAGATAGAAAACACGAAGAAGTTGATAAATTACTTTCTCGTGATGACTTTAGAAGGGAATTTTTAGGAAATGTTTCTCATGAATTAAAAACTCCCCTTTTCACTGCTCAAGGATATGTTTTAACCTTACTAGAGGGCTCAATAGATGATGTAGATTTACAAAAAAAATATTTGGATCGTGCCAATAAAAGTATTGAACGATTAAATTTTATTGTAAAAGATTTAGATATGATTTCTAAGTTGGAATCGGGAATGAAGCTAAACTATGAAACGTTTAATATTATAAAACTTATTACTGATGCATTTGAGCTTTTAGAAATTAAAGCCAGAAAACGAAACATCACACTAGCTTTTGATAAAGCCTATGAATTTCCTTTATTAGTGACAGGAGATATTGAGCGTATTGAACAAGTTTTGATTAATCTTTTAGTAAACTCCATTAATTATGGAAAAGAAAATGGAACAAGCACGGTTAGTGTTAAATTATTTTCAAAAAACAGATTTAAAATTGAAATTTTAGATGATGGAATAGGTATTAAGAATAAAAATATATCTCGATTGTTTGAACGCTTTTATCGTGTTGATACTAGTCGATCAAGAGGACAAGGTGGCTCTGGACTTGGTCTAGCCATTGTAAAGCACATTATTGAAGCACATAATCAAGAAGTCTCTGCAAAGAGTAAATTAGGCTCTGGTTCAACATTTTCATTTACATTAAAAAGAGTTATTTAATTAAGAAATGCTCCCCAAAAGATTGATTAAATAAAGTTTTAAAATCTACTTTATTGGTTTTGTTATTATTTGTAAATCCACTATAATCTTTAATATTTTCTAGCATTTTTATAGTAAACTCTTTTTGTTTTGAATAAGGAATCATTTTTTTTTGTTCTAAATAGCTCGCTAAATAATTTTGCTCAAATTGTCCTGGAGTAGGAATAAAAAATGCTTTTGCATTTAATTTATCTAAATCCATAATTGTTGAATAACCTGATCTTGCCAAAACTAATTCACTTTCATTTATTGCCAATTCTAATTCATCTTGCAACATAAAGTTAACAATTGTTATGTTTTTTGTTTGTGATTTTTCTTGTTTATCAGAAATAATACCTCTTACAAATAATACCTTTTTATTGTAGTTTTCTAGCTCTTTAAACAGCTTTGTCTCTAAAATAGATCTTTGAGGTTCGGGACCTGAAAGCATAATTAATAAATCTTGTTTTTTAGATACTTTTTGATAGGTAAACCTACTTAGTAATCCAATATATTTTATATCTAATTTTGAATGCTCAATATTTGATAATTTTCCAGACAAACAGTTAATATTTCGATCAGGAATCCAACAAAAATCAAATTTTGAAATAATATTTTGATGTAACCTAGTGGTTAAAAAGGTTGTCCACCCAGAAAAAACATGAAGCTGATGTGTTATATAAATTGATGGTATTTTATTTGATCTAACACCAAATCTGTTATCTGAAATGATACCGCTTATTCTTTCTTTCTCAATTATTTTATCAATAACAATTTTCTCGTTTTTTACCGATTTAATTATTCTTAATGAATTAAAGAGCAATCTGTATTTAAGATTTTTTCCATCTTTTGTATATTTAATATTATATGATGGTAATTCATAATATTTTAATTGAGGAAATTCTTTCTGAAGTAATATTAAAGCCATTCCATCACTTGCAATAACGGGAATAAAACCTTCCTCAATTAAGGCGTTTATAATAGGAATACAACGAGTTGCATGACCCAAACCCCAGTTTAAGGGAGAGACAAGGATTTTTTTATTTTCATAAATCAAACCCAATATCTTTTCGATAAGTCATTTTATCAAATTTGATTTTATCTATACTTTTATATGATTGAGCCAAGGCTTCTCTAAAATTATCACCATAAGAAGTAACGGCTATAACTCTTCCTCCACTGGTAATAATTTTTTCGTTTTTTAATGCTGTTCCTGCTTGAAAAATAATTGAATCTTCAACCTCTTCTATACCCGTAATTTCTTTACCTTTTTCATAACTTTCTGGGTAACCTCCCGAAACCAACATTACAGTGGTTGCTGAACGTTGATCAATTTCTAATTTAAATTTGTCTAATTTCTTTTCCGCAGTAGCGATAAATAAATCAACAAAATCTGATTTAATTCTTGGAATCACAACTTCTGTTTCTGGATCACCCATTCGCACATTGTATTCAATCACTAGAGGTTCGTTTTTAACTTTTATCAGCCCGATAAATATAAATCCAACATACGGTATGTCATCTTTTTTTAAACCATCTATAGTTGGCTTTATGACTCTTTCTTCAATTTTGGTTAATAATACATCATCTGCAAAAGGTACAGGAGAAATCGCTCCCATTCCTCCGGTGTTTAAACCTTTATCTCCTTCTCCTATTCGTTTATAATCTTTTGCATTAGGAAATATTACATAATCTTTACCATCAGTTAAAACAAATGTGCTCATTTCTATTCCATCTAAGAACTCTTCAATAACCACTTTAGTACTGGCATTACCAAATTTTTCATAGGTTAGCATTTGTTCCAATTCATTTTTTGCTTCTTGTAAATCATTTAAAATCAAAACTCCTTTTCCTGCTGCTAATCCATCTGCTTTTAATACATAAGGAGCTTCTAAAGTCTCTAAAAATTTAAACCCTTTTTGTAGGGTTTTTTTTGTAAAACTTTGATATTTTGCTGTTGGTATATTATGGCGAACCATAAATTTTTTAGCAAACTCTTTACTTCCTTCTAATTGTGCTGCGTGTTTTTGTGGACCAATAACTGGAATGTTTTTTAATGCTTCATCCAAAAGAAAAAAATCATGAATCCCATTTACTAGTGGATCTTCTGGTCCAACAATTACCATTTCAATATTATTTTGAAGAACGGCTTTTTTTACTTCATAAAAATCATTTAAATCTAATGGTAAATTTGTTCCATATTTTGTCGTTCCTGCATTTCCTGGTGCAATAAATAGTTTTTCTATCTTGTTACTTTGTGCAAATTTCCATGCAAAAGCACATTCTCTTCCTCCTGATCCTAAAATAAGTATATTCATTTTATTTCTTTAATAAGCTTTATCCTCTCCTTTTAAAATATTTATAATGGTTTGTCCTATTATTCTTAAATCTAATGAAAATGACCAATTTTCAATATAAAAAATATCTAATTTAACTCGATTTTCAATATCTTCTTGTTTTTCTACTTCACCTCTATAGCCTCTAACTTGTGCTAATCCTGTAATTCCTGGTATTACAAAATGACGTACCATAAATTTATCTACAGTTTTGGCGTATTTTTTTGTTTGACTTAACATGTGAGGTCTGGGACCAACAATACTCATATCTCCTTTAAATACATTAAAAAATTGAGGTAATTCATCTATACTAGTTTTACGAATAAATTTGCCGATTTTTGTTATTCTAATATCTTGTTTTGTAGCTGGAATACTATCTGCATCCTCATTAGTATGCATTGATCTAAATTTATAACACACAAATTTACTCTTTATTAAACCATCTCTTGTTTGTTTAAAAAATAAAGGTCCTTTTGATTCTAATTTGATTAACACAAACAATAATGGTGTTAGCCATGATAAAAGAAAAATAATTACTACTAATGAAAATATAATGTCAAAAATTTTTTTAGATATTTGATTTATTGGATTATCAAATGGTATGGTTCTTAAAGATAATATTGGAGTATAATCATAGTATTCAACATCCATTTTCTTGGTAGTAAAATCATCTTTAGATTCTGGAATTAATTTTAAAATCTTTAAATTATTATCAGCAAAATGAATAAACGATTTTATTTGATCGTTACTAAGTTCAGAAACGGAACAATATATTTCATCAACTTCTCTGGTTAATGCAAATTCAAAAGAATCATCAACATTTCCTAAGTAACTCTTTTCATTTTTATTTTGATCTGAAAAATAACCTATAATTTTATATCCTAATTCTGTATGGGTATTCAAAAATTCGGAAATTTTTTGCGTACTTTTATTTGTGCCAATTATTATTACATTTCTAAAATTACCTCCTTTATCTCTATATTTTTTTAACATATATAAATAAAAAAACCTAAATAAACTTATCAATAAAAAAATAAAACCTAAAGCTTCTAAATGTCTTAAAAAACTTATGGGTTCGCTTGTAAAACTGAAAAAAGAAAAATATACAAAAGAGAAAAATAGAAACTGAGA
The DNA here is from genome assembly GCA_021648195.1 of Flavobacteriaceae bacterium. Taxonomy (GTDB): domain Bacteria; phylum Bacteroidota; class Bacteroidia; order Flavobacteriales; family Flavobacteriaceae; genus Lutimonas. Next base: position 15,935 of record JAKITG010000005.1, read on the forward strand.
AAAAAGGAGTGAAATAATATTAATAATTTTATTGAACCTTCTTAAGCTATAAAAATTTAAATAATATGAAACTATCAACCAACCAGTATTGATATAAAGTACATACCAATAGTTATTATATGTTTCTTTTAAAAAAAAGAATAAAGTAACATTTATAATAATTAAATTGGCTATTATAGAAATTGGTTTAATATATATAGAGTACCTTTTTTTCAACTTATTTCTTTTGTCAAAGATACCATTTTATGAATCGAAGAAAGTATAGAATATTTAAAAAAAATATTATTTTATTAAGAAAGAGAATTAACTTTTTAATTGATTTATTTGATTCATAAATTTTTTTAAAACTTCTTCTTTAGAGAATTTATTAATAACAAAATTTCTAGCATTTTTACCTAATTGATTGCCTAATAAACAATTTTCTTGCAAATTTAAAACACAATTAACTACTTCTGTAATGGAACTGCCATCAAAAAAGAACCCTGCATTTGATTCTTTAAAAATTTTGGCTACTTCAGAATTTATATTGCCTGTAACGACTGACGGCTTAGCACTTGCCATCATTCCTAATAATTTTGATGGCATTACGCTATCAACAATATCATTTTTTTGAAAAAGTATGTGTAAATCTGTACTCGATAAAAGTAAGGACAACTCTTTAAACGGAACTAAATTATAATGTTTAACAAAACTATACTTATTTACTCCCTCTAATACTTTTTCCTTCTCTCCTCCTTCTCCTACTATAATAACTTCTATATTTTTGAGTTTTTCTAAAGCTTGTAAAAATTGAAAAAAGAAATCCCAATCTTGTTTTGCTCCTATACTTCCTGAGTATAATATTTTAAACTTTGTTGATTTTAAATAATTATGTAATTGTGTTGGCTCTTCTTTAAGTAAGGATATGTCAATCCAATTTGGAAGATAATATGATTGAACATTTGTCTTTTTTTTGAGTTTTTTTAGCATATCATAACTTATTGTTGAAATAATATTTGCTTTTTTTAAAATTCTTTTTTCAGCTAACAATAAACTATTAATAATCATTTTTTTATTACCCTTAATTATCCCAGAACTTATTGCAATATCAAATTCAAAATCTTGTACATGAATCCAAAGCTTTGCTCCATACCTTAATTTTAGTAACCATCCTAAAAAAGCAGACGTTGTTAAAGGAATTATGGAAATAACAATGTCGGGTTTTGAAACTTTGAATACGTTTATAAAATTGCCAAATGTAAAACTGATAATATGTAAAATTCGCTTAAAAAATGTAGGCTTCTTTGGCACATATTGCCTGCTTCTATAAACTGTTACTCCATTAATTGTTTCTTTAATCAAATAGCCTTTATTCTTATAATCACTTCTAATTTTCCATTGTGGATAATATGGAAATCCTGTTATTACAGAAACTTGATAACCTTTAGAAACTAAATATTCTGCTTTTTGAGTGGTATATAAACCGATAGCACTATCTTCTGGGTAGTAATTAATTCCGATAATTGTGATTTTCTTGTTCAATTTAATTTATGAATTTAAAATTTTAATGAGGTTTTCTTTAAAATGATTCATTGTAAATTTTTTATCGAATACTAGCTTGTTGTTTTTTGAAATCCGTTCTATTTTATGTTTATTTTTATTTAAAAATTTAAATGTGTTAACTATACTTTTTATACTTTTTTTCTCAACAAAATACCCATTCTCTCCTTCTTTAATCATATCTATAATTCCAGCATGATTTGTTGTAATTATAACATGATGCGTTGCCATAGCTTCAATTATTGAAATAGGTTGCCCTTCCATTTTATAATAAGTTGGTAAAACAAAAATATTGCTCCATTTGAAAAGATTTTTTTTTTGTTTTCCCTCAACAACACCTAAGTATTCTGTATTTTTTAATTTATTAAAATAATTTAAAACTTTATCTCTATAAAATTCATCTATATTTCCAGCAATTTTTGCTTCATATTCAATGTTTTGCTCTTCTAAAATTTTTAATGCTTGTAGAAGTTCTAAAATACCCTTTTCTAACATTAAATTACTTAAAAATACGATTCTAAGCTTATCTGTTTTTATTTCTTTATTCTTTGGTACTAAATAATTTTCAGCAAAATTATTTAAAGTATATATATATTCTTCTTTGATAAATGAAGACATATTATTTTTTAATGATTTGGAAAGTACAATGCCTTTTGTGGTTTTTGATAACAAGAAGTAAACTGTTTTTTTCTTGATTCCTGTTAAATTTTTATATTCATTTTGTAAGTGATTTCCATGTATATGAATAACGATTTCTTTTTTCAACAAGGAAGATAATAAAATAAATAAAGAGTATTTTGTAATACCAAAAAATGTTTGTCCCGGTGTAATATAAATAATTTTATTTTGAAAAATTTTATATAATTGAATATTAAACTTTATATAAAATAAAAATTTTTTTAATGAAAATTTACCTAATTTTTCGTCAAATTTTGAATACGAAGTGTTAATTGTATCCACTAAATAATTGGGAGTTTCATCTAAAATTTTCTTAACAACCAAGTTTGCCAACGACATGCCTGTGATGGGTTTTGGAAAAGGTCCGATAATAAGTATTCTACGCATTTACTCCTTTTGGATTAAAACAAAGATAATAATCCTTTTTCTTATTGTAATAGAATTCTCTTTAATCTGAAAGTCTTCTCACTTTACTATTTTCAATTGCCAAAAAATTTATCAAAAAAGAAAATAAAATTACTCCTGATTGGCGACTTAATACATTTTCAAATAGAAAAACAATACAGTAAAGCACCAAAATAGAAAGCATTAAATAGTCTTTGTTTGTAATGACTACCTTGAAATAATAACTCAAAAAAAGTATAAAAATTAGAAATCCGAAAATTCCTGAAGAAAGCCAAATAAATAAATATTGATTATGTGAATTAAACTTATTTAAAGGGAAATTATAATTTTCACTCTCATAACAGTTATCTAGTTTTTTTTGTACATCTCCTAAACCGTAACCATAAATAGGGTTTTTTGATATCAAACCTGTAACACATTTTAAAATATGAACTCGTACACTGGTCGAATTACTTATCTCTAAAGTTTTATAAGAGTTTTTATTAAAAAGTTCACTAAAACGGTTATTATTTGAAGGAATCAAGAATAACAACACTACAAATCCAACAAGAATTACAGGATAAATAGGCTTGGTTTTTATTTTAGTTAGCAGTAAAATAGAGGTTGAAAAAAACAGCGCTATGATTACGCCTTTACTCATCAAAATAAATAAAATCGCTAATAAAATTAAATGACCTAATGCAATTAAACTATTGTTTTTACGATTATTTTTTCCTGATTTGTATTGCGTAAATCCAATGAGAATTGCAATTGATAAAAAAATTGAACCGTAAATAGGATGCTCACCAATTAACGGAATATCTTCTAAAGCATTTCTGAAAAAATTAACATCTTTATTGGGGTAAGTCGGGTTTGTATAAACTGAAAAATAACCAATCAACACAAGACAATATACTACATTGGCTGTAAAAAAAACTTTTAAAAATAGATTCTTATTTCTTGTAAAATCTATTGTTTTATTCGCCAAAAAAATATAAAAAATTAATGGCATTACAAGTAGAGAAACCATACTCTCTACTTTCTTAAAAGCAGATTTTACATCTTCTGATAAAATAGCACTTAAAAGAAGTACCAAAAAAATTGAAGTCGTTATAAAAAAATTTACTTTGAATTTTTGTCTTGTTTTATAATTTTTAAAAAAAAATAAAAGAGCGATTCCAGAAAATAAAATAACAATAATGGGTTCTAATCTTGAGGGAATTAACGGGTAAATTCCAAATAAAAAAAAGGAAACTAAAAGTAACTTTTGTAAGTCTAAAGATTTTATATACAAAAATAAACTCTTCATGTTTTTAATACTTTTTGTTCTTTTTTAAAGTGATAATAATAGGCTGCAAAAATACCAATGGTTAAGTATAAACCTTTGTGCATCCAAAAAGTAAAACTAAACATTGTTTCAACAAAAAAGAAAAGAAATAAAGCATATAAAAAAACAAACATTCCATCTTTGGTTCTATTTTTTAATGTAATCATAAACATCAATAAGCCCATTAACAAAAAATATATGTTTAATAAAATACCAAAAATTCCATATTGTACCATATTTTCTAAAAAGAAATTATGTGGATAATCTAAGAAAGAAAAGTGTTTAAACCCATCGGGGCCTACGCCAAATGGATGTTCAAAAAATATTGAAAAACTTTGTTTATACACTATAAAACGATTGGTTATAGATTTATCGTTACCTGAATTTAACAACCTCTGAAATAATACCTCTACATCAACTTTATTGATTATAATAATGGTTACCAATAGCATTGCAGCTCCAGAATAATACAAAGTTCTTTTTTTTATTTTAACTTTTGTAATAATAAAATAAAATAAAATTGCTACTATAACAGATAAAAGCACACCTCTAGTATTGGTAGCAAATAGTATTAAAGTTAAGTATAAAAAAATAATTTTATTTGTTGTCAGCTTATTTTTTGATTGTAGATTTATTAAACTCCCGTTTGTTATAAATATCACAAAGGATATTAAAACTCCGAACCCTATGAGTTGACTAAAAGGTATTGGATGTACTCCTGGAATTGTAAGTCTAATGATACTATTTGTTTTTAATAAAAGTAATAATACTGCAAAAGTTCCTAAAGTAACTGCAAGAAGCAGCGTGAATTTTAAAAAAGAATAAATTGTTTTTTTATAGTTTGTAGTATTCAGAATAATAATCTTAAAAATAAAATAATAGCTGCTTCCTAAAAATAAAAACTTAAAGCTATAAATTAATGAATCTTTTAGGTTTGGGCTATAAAGCGATGTGATAAATAAAAGTACTGTTGCAAAAAGAAAAAAACCATCAAATTCATCAAATACATATTTTATCCGTTTGGTGAAATCTAATCGAAAAATGATAATAATAAACCCTAAAATTGGCAGAATAGCACCTAAAACAATATCTGGTTCATTAATACAATAACAAGGGTTGCTGTAATTAATTTGACCAATGGCTCTTATTAAGTTTATTTGTATTAATAGAGCAAGTCCGAATATTGGTTTTTTAAAACAAAAAAACAAAATGAATACTATAATTCCAATATAAAATAACATCATATTTATTTAAAAATTTGTGTTTTGCATATTTCTACAAAAATTATAGCTTTTCAATATTTTTAATAACTTCAAGCCAACTATTACTCCATTGGTTAAAACTAAACCCACCTTCAACTGTTTTCTTCGCATTTTGAGAAACCTCAATTAAATTTTGGGGGGTTTCTATAAGTTTAGATAATGTAGTAATAAAATCTATGCTATTCGGATTTACCAAATAACCATTAAATCCATTAATAATAATATTGGTCAACCCTCCAACATTAGAAGCAATTGGAACAGCTCCAGCTGCCATAGCTTCTAAAAGAGATAACGAAGTTCCTTCGCTTCCATGACTTGGAATAATAGCTAAATGATGATTCAAATTGATTTCTTCGGCTTGACCAATTTCAAATTGAGAAATTGTTACCTTTTGATAGGATTTCAATTTGTTAATTATCTTTGTTTTTAAGGATCCTTCTCCGCAAATTGTAAATTCTACATGGTCATATTTTTTTGAAATTTGTTTTATAATATCAATCATAATATCTACACCTCTAATCTCTTCAAACCTTCTTGCAAATAGAATTTTAATGATACTTAAATCTTGATGAATTCTATTTTTTTGATTTGTAGTTTTAGAAAAATTTGGAATGGTATAGGCGTTTTCTGATAATTTACGTGGTAAATAAGTTCTAATCCAATTCAAGTAATTATAATCAACACAAACAATATTTTTACAAGTTAAAAACTGCTTGGCTGCTTTTCTGTTTTGCAAAATTTTGTAAATAAATCCGAAAGTATTTGTTCTAAAAAGATTACTAAATTTTAAATCATGATACACTATATAATCAAAAGAGACTCCGTGCTGAATGGCTATTGATTTTTGATGTTTTATCTTTAAAGCAACCTTATCTGTTCCCCAAATAATAATATCATCTAATTGAATTTTATTTTTGGTTCTATTATAAACTTCTTTTACTTGTTTTTTAGGCGAATGCTTATTATTTGTTTTAAAACCTTTTATCAAAACTTGATTGTGAACCAGTTTAAAGTCACTATTTGCTGTTTGATAAATAACAACTTCATAACCTTTATTCATGAAGACTTTTGACAAACTAATTAAATAATTTTGAATACCTCCAATTGATATATACTCGCCATCTTTATTGGCAACTGCAGTATAATATATTTTTATTGAGGTCATTTTTTTGCTTATTAGTTTCTGAAAAAATTATCCACAAATTTTACAAATTTTTATGAATAATTAATAATAATACTAAGAAAATTACATGAAACAGACTTTCAGTCTATTTAGATAATATGACTTATTTTACGCTGCTTTCTATACCATTTGTATGAAATTACTGATAAAATTAATAGGGTACTGAATAGCAAAAACAGTCTTAAATAGATATTAAAGTCATAAAATACTGTACTATAACTTAAAAATACAATTCCCCAAATTAAAATACTTTCTTTGGACAAGATAAAATCTTTTTTGAAAACATTCATCTTTAAATAAATTGGTAAAATAATTATTGAGTTAATAGCATAGGCAATTACAAAAGAAAAAGCTCTTCCAAATGCACCATATTCAATTAAAAAATAGGCAGTTGTTATTGCAATTATTGACCATATTAAATTGTCTAAAAAACCATACCACATTTTATTTATGGCGGCTAAATTTCTTGAAATACCTTGTCGATGACTTATAAATATGACAAATAATGATATTGAAGCTACCGTTTTATACATATTTTGGTTTTGGAATCTTTCATCAAAAATCAATGAAAAAATATCTGGAATATAGATTAAAAATACTCCGAAAAAAATACCTGTTAACCAAGGTATGGATAAATTAAAAAAATCAAACGATTTATTATTCTTTTTATGCATTTTCATGGCATACGGATAAGTAACTTGCCCAACAACTCCGTTAAATGTCATGGCTATGATTGCAAAATTAAATGCAGCATCGTAAATCCCCATTTGAACAAATCCACTGCTTGTTTTTACCAATAAAGTATTGCAAAATAAAATGGTTGGACTCACAATAAAACCACTTAAAAATGATGGAATACTAAACTCTTGAAGTATTTTAAATTCTGTTTTTAAGTTTTTTACTGTAAAATTCAATCCGTTAAGCAACATACCTTTCCTTAAAAAAACTGCTGAACTTATATAAAGAATAAAATAAACACATGATAATCCAATACTAAACCCTAAAACGTCGTAATATTTGGTTGCAAAAAATAATATAGGAAAAGAAATTATTCCATTGATAATATTGACAATTGAAATAGAACGAAACCTTTCTAAACCTCCAAGAACTCCAAATTGAAACCCATTTAATGCAGAAAAAAGAATTGCAAATGCTGCAATACTACTTTCTAATTGAAGATTTTCATTTCCTAATACATGAATTGCAAAACTCTTTGAAAAAACAATAATTAAAATAAAAATAACTACACTAATAAGAATAGTCATAAAATAGGTCAACGATAATATCTTTTCTACCTTATTTTTATCTTTTCCTAAATGTATGGCTATATATCTTGTTGCAGTAATGCCAAAACTTGCTAAGCTGAACATACTAAAAGTAGTAATTACCGATTTTAAAATTCCTATCTCTCCGTATTGTTCTAATGATGTTACTTTAGAAATTAAAACATAGGCTAAAAATATAAAACCTCTAGAAATTAAAACACCCATAAAAGACCATACAACTCCTTTGGCAATTTTAGCTTGCATGCCTGTACCAATGATCTTATTTATAACATCCCGAATCAATTTAAAGTTGCTCTATAAATTTTACAATCCGTTCACATGATTTTCCATCTCCATAAGGATTATGAAGCGCACTCATTTGGTGATATAGTTCTTGATGAGTTAAAAGCTTGGTGGTCTCTTTTACAATTTTTTCGGTATTTGTTCCTACTAAAACTACGGTTCCTGCTTCTACAGCTTCAGGTCTTTCGGTAGTGTCTCTCATTACTAAAACAGGTTTTCCTAAACTCGGTGCTTCTTCTTGAACGCCTCCACTATCAGTAATAATTAAATATGACTTATCCATAAGCCACACAAAAGCAGGATATGATAAGGGTGCTATTAATTCTACATTATCAATATTTGCTAATAGCTCATAAACGGGTTTTTGAACATTTGGATTTAAATGAACAGGGTAAATAATTTGTACATCAGTATTTTTTATAGCTATTTGCTTTAAAGCAGAACAAATATTTATAAAACCTTGTCCGTGATTTTCTCTTCTGTGCCCAGTAACTAAAATTAGTTTCTTGTTGGGATTAAAAATTTCTTTAAGATTTTCAATTTCTTTATCATAAAAAGTAGAAGAAGTAACTTTTTGAATACTAAATTGAAGTGCATCAATTACAGTGTTTCCTGTTACTAAAATATTTTTATCCTTTATATTTTCATTTCTCAAATTCTGTTCTGATATTTTGGTTGGAGCGAAATGATAATCTGAAACACTTCCTACAACACTTCTGTTTACTTCTTCAGGAAATGGTGAACGCTTATTAAAGGTTCTTAAACCTGCCTCAACATGGCAAATTTTTGCTCCCGAATAAAACCCTGCAATACTTGCTGCCATTGTTGTTGTGGTATCGCCATGAACATAAACATAATCGGGTTTAAATTCTTCTAATATAGGCTTTAAACTTGTGATAATATCTGCTGTTAAGCTATATAAATTTTGATTGAGTTTCATCAAATTTAAATCGTAGTCTGGCGTAATTTCAAAAAATGATAAAACTTGGTCTAACATTTCTCTATGCTGTGCTGTAATACAGACTCTTGTTTGAAACTTATTATTATGTTTTAGAAACTCTTTAACCAAAGGTGCCATTTTTATTGCTTCAGGTCTTGTTCCAAAAATGATAAGATTTTTTTTCATTAACTACTTATTCTTAAGGTGGGGTTTAATGTCTAATTTTTACTTTAAAGCAGGCATTCATGTGAAAAATACCTTCCAAAAATAGTATCAATCTTTTTTTGGAGGCTATTTTTTATAATTACTTAAATAGCTATTCAATTGTAAAAGTAGAATGATTAGCAACATTACACTTCCAAATAATACAGCAAGGTGAAAATATTTTTCATCCATAACCTTCTTATCAATTACTCCTGCCTCTTCAAAATTTGATATAAAATTTAAAATGTTATTACTTCTTAGTATTTGACTATTTAAACTTTCTATTTCGGCAAGTATTTCATTTGACGTGTTAAAAAGTGTAATATCATTTATATTATTATCAACTACTTTTTGTGAAATTTCTAAAGTAGTAGAGCTTGAAGGTTTTCCTGCCTCTTTTAATTTAACTTTCTTATATAAAGATCGTAATGAATCTATTTGAATTAAGTTTTTTTGCAATACCGCTAATTTTGAATTTAACTGCTTTTTCCTTATCTCTTTATTCCTTTTAAAATATTCATTTTCAACCAAGATTTTTAGACCCATTGATATTTTATTAAACCCAAATTTTGAATTTGATTTTATAAATACTTCCTGATAGTTATAATCATATTGATTCAATCTTTTTTTAAAAATTTCTATTTCTAATCCTTTGGTGAAAAGAGTATCGTTAATCTTCTTTAAATACTCATCATATAGTTTAAATAAATTCTTTTCTGCTTTATGTGGCATAACTTCAAGAGTTCTTATTTGCGAAGCTTCTGTAGTGCTTATTTGTAATGCTTTGGCTAGAGATATGGTGTCTTTCTTACTTACTAAATTACTTAAATAATCTATTTGCTTGTATAACTGAATACCACTATTATAATTTGTTTCAACTATCAAATTAGAGCTATACTCTTCTGGTTTGTCATATTCTAAAAAATATCCCAAAGCGGCACCCAAAATAACTGCTAATCCTATTTTTAGAATATTCTTTTTTAGAAAAATCAATAACAATATAAAGTAGTGGAAAAAATTTAAGAAGAAATCTCCAATAGCATTAAATAAGCTTTTAATTCCTTTACCGATTATCTTAAATAAATTTCCTAAATCAATTTCATCCTCTTGATTTTGTTTGTTTTCTGCCATTTTATTTATTTTATGTTATGCAAATATATACTATATGTATTAAAATATTTGCTCTAGAATTTTTTGAGTAATAATATAAGTTGGTCGAACACCCGAAGTTCCTAATCCACCCGAAGCTAAAGTACTTCCAGTTTCTAAAGGATTATCAGAAGCATAATAAGCATATCTAACCTTAACTTCTTTATTAATATTTCCTCTTATTTTTGATGCTGCCTGTATGGCTTTTTGATAATGAGCTCCTTCCATTTCTAAGCCAATTACTTGCCATGTTGATTTATGAAAAAACTCTAAAATATCTCTATTTTGTAATGAGGTTCCTAAAACTGTTACCATGGTTCCTTTAAATACCTTTATTCCAGAATCGGTAAAGTCATTAACATTCAATTCATTTTTAAATGGATAGTTATCAGCCGTTCCTTCAAAAATATGGGCTCTTGGAATCATTATATCGCCTTTTCCTCCTTCTAAAATTCCTGCTTTTCCCATTATTGAAATTGAAGCTACATTCAAATGATGTTTTTCTCTTTCTCCAGTAAAATAAGGTTTTAATAATTCGTCCATCGTTTCATATGCTTGTTCACCAAAGGCATAATCCATTACAATAATTACAGGCTTTTCACCTTCTACATCTGAAAGCTTATAAGCTGTTTTGTCAAAATCAATTTTTTCTGCATCAATAATTTGAACATCTATATTTGTTCCCGAAGTATCTTTAATGAAAGTTAAACCTTTTAATGATGCTCCCTTTTTAATCTTTTTTTGTAAATCGTCATGTTTTGGTTTACTTAACATTTCAAATAAATCTAGTCCTTTATTTTTTGTAGAAGAAAAAATAGGCGCATAAATAGAGTTCATTACGCTATGCATATTTGCACTTATAATGTGAATCGGACGATGTAATAACTCTTTCTCGTCTAAAACTTTTTTAATATTTGTTGCCCAAACTTCACCATAAATATGGTGACCAATTCTTTCGCTAAGAAGCGGACTAAAAGTTATCACATATTTTTTGTCTTCTAAACTTTCATTTAATGCCAATTTTCCCATCCAATAAATAATATTGAATAATCGGTTGGGTTGAGAATTTGTAGAAAAATTGGAATCTGCCGCTTGAATTTCTTCAAAACTTCTTTCTAAAATGCTAGATAAATGAGTGTATAAAACTTCTCTCTCGTTTTTACTTATCTTCTTATTATTTACTACAACATTTTCTAAATTTGACCATTCACGAGTCATTTCATCATTTTCATTAATCAAAACTTTATTGGCAATTTTATGAGATTCGATAAACATAAAAGTTAAATGTGTAAGAACATCATAAATATCTGATCGCCCTCTAGTAATCTCAATATTCATTTGATCTTTATCTATTCTATAACAATTTCTTCGCCTTTTTGCTGGAATAATTGTTTTAAAATGAGAGTTTAAATAACCTTCATCTGCCGTTAAATTGATAAATCTACACTCTTCAATTCCGTGAGGTAATCGATCAATTATATATAATAAACCTTCTAATTCTGTTTTATCTTCGGCAATTGAGCCATAAATTTCTGGTTGAAGTGTTAAAAGGGCATCTCGAAGTGTCTTTCCAGAAACTCCCATGGGTTTATAAAAGCCTCGATTGAATAAATGGCGCATTGTAACGTATATTCGTTCAATTGCATGGGTAGAAATTTGAGATTTTGTTCTTTTATTTATGCTCATTATTTAAGATCTGATTGTATTGATTTGTGTTGTTTAAAATTTTAACTGCCTCCATAATAGATTGATTATAAATGATGTCATTTTGATATTCTCCTTTTTTATAATAGTATCTATTAATTATTTCATCGGTAATATTTTCTTTAATTTCCTCTTTATTTTGTATTAAAGCATTTATTTTTTGAATTTGTAATTGCGATAATAAGTTTTGATAAGAATTTGCTATATTTTCTGTTAATTTCTCTTCCTCTGCTGTTTTAAATGCCAATTCAAACTTCTTTTCACTTGCCGTTTTAAAAGTAGTACTATCTTCTTTTAAATAATTTATAAATTCTTGATAATCAGAATCATTAAAAATAAAATTTTCTGGCTTTTCTATGCTAGAATTTTTAAAATAATAATTTGTAGCATAATTAAATATCGCATCCGATTTTAACAAGGCTTTGGTTGTTTCTGTTGCTTTAGAATTTTCAATTTTTACATCGGGTTCAATACCTCCTCCATCATAAACCGTTCTTCCATTTTTTGTTTTAAAAGAATGTCGTTCAGTATCTGAAAATTTTGGTATTTTATTTCCTTGTCTATGGGTATAATCTAATTCTTGAATATTTCTTCCGCTTGGCGTATAATACTTTGAAATAGTTAATTTAAATTTTGTACCATAACTTAAATTTCGATATCGTTGTACCAATCCTTTTCCAAAAGAGCGTTGCCCAACAATTACAGCTCTATCCAAATCTTGTAAAGATCCTGCAACAATTTCTGAGGCTGATGCCGAATTTTTATCAATCAAAACAACCAAAGGAATTTCTAAATCAATAGGCTCGTTTTTAGTTTTATAGGTTTCGCTCCATTTTTTTAACTTAGCTTTTGTAGTTACTACAATTTCGTTTTTGGGAACAAAAAAATTAGTTATTGAAATCGCCTCATTTAAAAGTCCTCCAGGATTTCCTCTTACATCTAAAATTAATTTTTTCATGCCTTGCTCTTTTAAATCAACAATAGCATTTTTAACCTCAACAGATGCTTTATTATTAAACCTAATAAAAGCAATATATCCTACCTCATCGGTTATCATTTGATAATGAGGAACTGGGTTAACAATAATTTTTTCTCTTACAATATTAAAATTCAATGTCTTATTTTGTCGTTTAACAACAACCTTTACAGCACTATTAACCGCTCCTTTTAAAAGCATTGAAACTTGACTGCCTTGGTAACTTTTAACGAAAATATCATCAATTTTAATAATCTCATCTCCTACTTTTAATCCAGCTTTATCTGCTGAAAAGCCTTTATAAATTTCTACTATAATTAACTTACCTTTATAATATTTTGATTGTGCTCCAATACCACTATATTCTCCAAATGAATTTATCTTTGCTTCTTCAACACCTTGTTCATCATAAAATCTAGTATAAGGATCTAGATCACTCAACATTTTTTTTATGGCATTATCCGTTAATTTTGCAGGATTTATTTCATCAATATAATACATATTGAGTTCCTTAAATAATGTAGTGTAAATTTCAATTTGTTTTGCAACTTCAAAAAAATCAGTTTTAAATGAAAACAAAACAGTAACCGATAAAAATAAAGATATCGCTATAATTGAATTTTTTATTTTTTTCATCATTCGTTATTTTTCTATTTCTTTTTCAAGGAATTTATTCAAAAGAGTAATCATATTTTCTTCTAACACATTATATTCTATCTCTTTTTTTGCTACGTATATAAACATAAATATATGCTTTTTAGTATGTTTAGATTGATAAATTAAATGCTTGTTTTTTCGGTAAACCTCGCGGAGCAATCTTTTTATTTTATTTCTGTCAACCGCTCGTTTAAAATTTCGCTTGCTAACCGAAACTCCAGCCTGCACTTTATACGGCGAATCGTGATCAAATGCTAAGTAAATTAATTTGATTGGAAATTCTGAAACAGAACTACCCTCGGTAAATAATTGCGTTATTAATTTCCGTTTCTTTAACTTTTCTTCCTTTTTATAAGTATACTGCATTTATACAAAAGTATGAATTTAAAAGTATGAATTTAAAAATTAGAATACATTATTTTTATCAATTCAATAACTGTAAATTTGTTTACTCCTTTTAAATAAACAACTATGGCTCAAGACTTATTTCAAGCTCCCGATTATTATTTACTAGATGATCTCTTAACCGAAGAACATAAACTAATTAGAGATACAGCCCGAAGCTGGGTAAAACGAGAAGTTTCTCCTATTATTGAAGATGCAGCACAAAATGCTAAATTCCCAAAACAATTATTAAAAGGCTTGGCAAAAATTGGTGCTTTTGGTTCTTATATTCCAATAGAGTATGGAGGTGCAGGATTGGATCAAATATCGTATGGTTTAATTATGCAAGAAATTGAAAGAGGTGATTCTGGAATTCGATCTACCGCATCTGTACAGTCTTCTTTAGTAATGTATCCTATTTGGAAATATGGAAATGAACAACAACGACAAAAATATTTACCAAAATTAGCTAGTGGTGAATTTATTGGTTGTTTCGGTTTAACCGAACCCAATCATGGGTCTAATCCCTCAGGAATTGAAACGAAGTTTAAAGATATGGGCGATCATTATTTGCTAAACGGTGCTAAACTGTGGATTTCCAATTCTCCCTTTGCAGATATTGCTGTGGTTTGGGCAAAAAATAAGGAAGGCAGAATACATGGTTTAATAGTTGAACGTGGTATGGAGGGCTTTTCTACTCCCGAAACCCATCACAAATGGTCATTAAGAACATCGGCAACTGGAGAACTTATTTTTGATAATGTAAAAGTACCGAAAGAAAATTTATTACCCAATAAAAATGGTTTGGGTGCTCCGTTAGGTTGTTTAGATTCTGCTCGTTACGGAATCGCTTGGGGTGCAATTGGTGTTGCAATGGATTGCTACGATACTGCTTTGCGCTATGCTAAAGAAAGAATTCAATTTGGTAAACCGATTGCTTCTTTTCAATTGCAACAAAAAAAATTAGCCGAAATGATTACCGAAATTACAAAAGCACAATTATTAACCTGGCGATTGGGGGTTTTAAAAAATGAAGAAAGAGCAACTTCTGCTCAAATCTCTATGGCAAAACGTAATAATGTAGATATGGCTTTAAAAGTTGCTAGAGAAGCTCGACAAATCTTAGGTGCCATAGGAATTACAGGCGATTATTCTATCATGCGACATATGATGAATTTAGAATCTGTAATTACTTACGAAGGAACGCACGATATTCATTTATTGATAACCGGAATGGATATTACAGGAATCGCAGCGTTTAATAGTTGAAATAGTTGGCAGTATTTAGTTGGCAAAAACCAAAAAATATTGATTCCAAAAATTTAATTACTTTTGTGTATGAAAAAGAACCTCCTATTACTTATTATTTTACTGCCCTTATTTTCAATAAACACAAAAGCTCAAGAAATTTTTTCTAAAAATGGATATCCTGAACATTTTATTGCAGGAGCACTAATTAGCGCCACCACCTCTTATTTTGTTTTTAAAAAAACAGATAATAAACTTGTAGCTGCAATTGTTGGTATTGCTACAGCATCTGCTATTGGTTTGTTTAAAGAATATATTGATCCCCTTTGGCTTAATGGTAATAGAACGCTTAAAGATTTTCAATATACTGCATTAGGAGGTGTAATTGGAGCAAGTATCGTTATTCCGCTAAAAAAAAGAAAACCTAAAAAAGATCTTGCCTTGTTATTTTAACTTTTAGTTATCAAAGATATATCAATTATATTTATATAAGTTTTATGATTTATTTGATGTCT
>JAKITG010000152.1 GCA_021648195.1 Flavobacteriaceae bacterium
TTATTTTCTTAAATAAAGTTTATTTTTTCCATAATTAGCTTTAAATTTACGGCTGTTTATGAAAATTATAATTCGATTTATATTTTTAGTTTCATTTGTGAGTTACTCACAGGTTGGGGGAGAAAAAGTTTTTAGCTTTTTAAATATTCCTACATCTGCACGTCAAGCTGCATTAGGAGGAGAGACTCTTACAATGTTTGATGATGTAAATCAACCGTTATGGAATCCTTCAACGATTACCAGATATATGGATAATGATATTGCTGTTAATTACGTCAATTATTTAGCAGGTGTCAATATGGGTTCGGTTACTTATGCGCACTTAATCAACAGAAGGTTTGGAACATTGCATGCTGGAATTCAATATGTAGATTATGGCGAATTGATTGGTGCAGATGAAGACGGACAGGAAACGGGTAATTTTACTGCCCGAGATTTAGCTTTTTCGGTAGGTTATGCCTATAATATTCCGTGGACTAATTTCTTTGTTGGAGCGAATGTTAAAGTATTAAGTTCAAAAATTGAAAATTATACTTCTCAAGGATTAGCTATGGATGTAGGAATTTTATATTATTCTGATGATTTACCCTATGCTTTTACGGCTGTTCTCAGAAATGTAGGATATCAGCTGTCTCCTTTTGATGAAGTGCGAGAAAATTTACCCTTAGAAATTGCTGTTGGGGCTTCGTATAAAGTAGAAGATGTTCCGTTAAAATGGCATGTAACGATAAATAATTTGCAGAGATGGGATATTTCTGTACCCAATCCTTCTGAAAGACAAACAGATTTAAACGGAAATATAACCAATCAGGATATAAACTTTTTTAACAATGCATTACGTCATCTTGTTGTAGGTGCTGAGTTTTTTCCTGATAAAGGATTTAATCTCAGAGTAGGATATAATTTTAGAAGAGCTGCAGAATTAAAATTAACAGAAACGAGAACATTTGCTGGAATAACGGCAGGATTCGGACTTAAAATGGGAAAATTTAAACTAGATTATGCCTATACAAAATATCATCCAGCAGATAATACAAGCACATTTACATTGCATATAGATCTATCAAGAAGAAGACTATGAATAAGCCTAAAATAATTATAGCCATTGATGGATATTCATCAACAGGTAAAAGTACAATTGCCAAAATGATAGCCAATAAATTGGGGTATATTTATGTTGATACTGGAGCAATGTATAGAGCCATTGCATTGTATGCGATGCAAAATGAAATTATAAGTGAAGATATAATTTATAAAAAAAAACTAATTTCAAGTTTGCATGATATTGATGTGAGTTTTAAATATAATTCTGATTTAGGTTTTTCGGAAACCTATTTGAATAGAAAGAATGTTGAAAAAGAAATAAGAAGTATCGAGGTTTCTAATAATGTAAGCAGAATTGCAGCTATTTCTGAAGTGAGAAAGAAATTGGTGGCACAGCAACAACTTATAGGTTTGAACAAAGGAATTGTTATGGATGGAAGAGATATCGGAACCGTTGTTTTTCCTAATGCGGAATTGAAAGTATTTATGACAGCATCTGCACATATAAGGGCACAACGTAGATACGATGAAATGTTTAAAAAAGGAGATGATATTACTTATGAAGCTGTTTTAGAAAATGTAATGACCCGAGATTATATAGATACTACTCGTGAAGATTCTCCACTTTTAAAAGCCAATGATGCTATTGAAATTGATAGTGCTGAATTAAATGTTGAAGAAACTTTTGATGAAGTTTATCAATATATTAAGCAAAAATTAGAAGTTAAAAGTTAAAAGTATATACTAAATTACCAGATGCCAACTACTAAATAGTCAGGAGTTTGAACCAACTACTAAAATCAACCAACAATCATAAATACCAATTATCGTTTAAATTTCAAAAAAGAATTATCTTGATGTTTTCTCTTTAAAATAGCTTTATCTATAAATGTTTCTATTATAATTTCAGGATTATTATAAATATTAACAGTTGAAGAGTTAATGGCAGAAATAATGATATATTCATTTGCATTAACATAAACATTAGAGTTATCGGAAGCATTTACAGTAGCTTCATTGCATTCTAGTTTACTGGCTTTTAGATTACTTTTATTTTCGGCATTAATTATTAAATTTTTGCAATCACCTAGCAATTCAATTGATGAACTTCCATGAGTTATAACCTCAACAGTATCTGAAGATAAATTGATTTTCCCTTTACCCGTTTTATTGGCATTAATTAATGCAATGTTAGTACTTACATCAAGATTTACATTAGCACTTTCATTATTGTTTAAGGTAAATTGTTCTGTTTTTATATTCATTTTAATCTTAGAATCACCTTGTGCATTGATTGTAATATCGGTAAAATTAAAGGTGCCATTGCCTTTGATATCTGTTTTATCTTTTGAGGTAATTTCGTCAATATATTCATCTATAGCAATATAAATTTTTAAGGTTTTTTTTCGAATAATTTTTTTTGTAAGTTTTATGATTAAAACATCATTAATAACATTCGTTTTTATTGCCTCATGGATGTTTTCATCAGTTTCTACCGAAATAGATTGACTGTTTTCTTGTGTGATAATTACATCTACTTTACCTTTGATTTCAATTTTACTGAAGTTTGAAATGCCTCGATCTTCGGTTGTAACATTTCTATTGCCTTTTATCTTTTCCTGTGCGTTTAAACCTAAAAAAAGAAGAAGGAATGATAAAATAAGAATAGATGTTTTTGTGTAGTTTTTTTGCATAAAAAATAGTTTTGATTATTCAAATATATGCAAAAATTAAAAACTTCGCCTAGGCGAAGTTTTTAATTTATAAATAAGAGGTAACTCTGTTCATTTGTTTTTTAAAAACCCCCCCCCCCAAACCTCCGCAAAAAAGCGAGACAGGCTCTCTCAAGAGGAGGTCATTGGTGTTTATTATTTATTTTTCACCCTATTTGTTCTAATTTTACTATCGGCTAAACAGTTACAATAATAGTGTTTTAATATGCATCATCATGCACGTTAGCTACTGCACGACCAGAAGGGTCATTCATATTTTTGAAGGTTTCATCCCATTCAAGAGCAATTTTTGTGCTACAGGCAACAGATGGTTCTTGTGGAACACAAAGTGCTGCTGTATCTGAAGGGAAGTGCTCAGTAAAAATAGAACGATAATAATATTCTTCTTTACTTGTTGGTGTTTGGATTGGAAATTTAGCTTTTGCATTTTTTAATTGCTCATCAGAAATTTTTTCATCAACCATTTCTTTTAAGGTATCAATCCAGCTATATCCAACACCGTCAGAAAATTGTTCTTTTTGTCTCCAAGCCACACTTTTTGGTAAATAACTTTCAAATGCCTTACGAATCACCCATTTTTCCATGCGTTCACCATTAATCATTTTATCTTTTGGATTGATGCGCATAGCAACATCTATAAATTCTTTATCTAAGAAAGGCACTCTACCTTCAATTCCCCAAGAAGCGAGTGATTTGTTGGCGCGTAAGCAGTCGTACATATGTAATTTGTTTAATTTACGTACGGTTTCTTCATGAAATTCTTTGGCGTTTGGTGCTTTATGAAAATATAAATAACCTCCAAATAATTCATCAGCTCCTTCACCAGATAAGACCATTTTCACTCCCATTGATTTAATAACACGAGCCATTAAATACATAGGCGTTGAGGCTCTAATTGTAGTAATATCATAGGTTTCTAAGTTGTAAATTACATCTTTAATGGCATCTAATCCTTCTTGAATAGTAAATTCAATTTCATGGTGTATGGTGTCAATATGTTTTGCAACCAATCGTGCTGCAGCCAAATCAGGAGAACCTTTTAACCCAACAGAAAAGGAGTGTAATTGAGGCCACCAGGCCGCTTGTTTATCATCAGTTTCTATTCTTTTTTCAGCATATTTTTTTGCTATTGCAGAGGTAACAGACGAATCTAAACCACCAGAAAGTAGTACTCCGTAGGGTACATCCGACATTAACTGACGGTGTACTGCTGCTTCTAATGCATCATGTAATTCATCAATACTTGTTTGGTTATCTTTTACAGCATCAAAATCTGTCCAATCTCTATTATACCACTTTACAAGTTGACCATCTTTACTAGAAAGATAATGCCCAGGAGGAAATAATTCAATTTTGGTACATATACCTTCTAGAGCTTTTAATTCTGAAGCGATATAAAAAGTTCCTTTTTTATCCCATCCCATATATAGAGGAATAATTCCCATATGGTCTCTTGCTATAAAATATTCATCTTTTTCAACATCATAAAGAGCAAAACCAAAAATTCCGTTCATTTCATCTATAAAATCAACACCTTTTTCTTTGTAAAGTGCTAATATAATTTCACAATCAGATTCTGTTTGAAAATTATATTTTCCTTTAAATTGTTTTCTTAGTTCTCTGTGGTTGTAAATTTCACCATTTGCGGCTAAAACTAATTTCTTATCTTCGCTAAATAAAGGTTGTTTTCCCGATACAGGATCAACAATTGATAAGCGTTCGTGAGTTAAGATAGCTTTATCATTACTATATATTCCACTCCAATCTGGTCCGCGATGTCTTATTTTTTTAGACATCTCTAATAACTGGGGTCTTAAATTTTCTGATTTTTCTTTTAAATCGAATGCACAAACAATTCCACACATAATATTATATTTTGTTTTAATTTGGATGCAAATATGTATATATACTTGCTTATTTGAAACTTAAATTGCAATATTGGTTACATTTAATAACTAATATTTCTATATTATATTATATATGTAATTTTAAAATTAAAAATTAGATGTTTTAATATCATTTTACGACATAACTAAAAATTAATTTCCAAAGTATTTTTTTAAAAGTTTAATAATTATTAAATAGGTGGGTAAAAACGGTGATTAATTATTGTTTTAACATGTTCAATTGCATTTAAAAAATTGATACAGGCGTAAATTTTTGACAAGATATACCCAAACCATTTAGGTTTTCGGGAGTTTTGGCGAAAGTTATTTTTTTCTTTAAAAAGGCAAAAAATTCAACCATAGCCTTTGTTACGGTTTTATTTTTTAACACATTTAAAGGAAGAAAGAA
>JAKITG010000153.1 GCA_021648195.1 Flavobacteriaceae bacterium
GATTTTGTTTTTTCAATAACTGTATAAAAAATATTCTTAAAAGAAGGAATTTTATAATTTGGCATTTCAATAATAAAGAAACTTTTACTTTTTATTTTCAATACACGATGTAATAAATAACCCGAAAGTAATGCCGAACTAAAACCTAGAATATATAATGCTAATAGTGTTAAACCCTGTAAACTAAACACACCTAATATTCGTTGCTTAGGAATTATCAATGCAATAATTATTGCATAAACAGGTAATCTAGCTGAACAAGTGGTAAATGGAACCACTAAAATAGTGATTAAACGTTCTTTCCAGCCACTAATATTTCTTGTTGCCATAATTGCTGGAATTGAACAGGCTGTACCTGAAATTAAGGGCACTACACTTTTTCCACTCATTCCAAAACGACGCATAATTTTATCCATTAAAAAAACTACACGACTCATATAACCCGTCTCTTCTAAAATGGCTACAAATAAAAATAATATGGCTATTTGGGGTATAAAAATTACAATTCCTCCAATACCAGGAATTACACCTTCGCTTATTAAATTAGTAAACATTCCTGCAGGTAAAATTTCTTTTACACGAATACTTAAATTAGCAAAAAAACTATCAATATAATCCATCGGAACACTAGCCCAATCAAAAATAGATTGAAAAATAAGCATTAAAATCAATACGAAAATTACATATCCCCAAATTTTATGAGTTAAAACTCTATCCAATTTACCACGTAAATCGGTGGCTTTACTTTTATCTACTTGATAGGTTTTTTTAAGAATCTCATGAATTTGTTGATATCGGTAAATGGTTTCTTTATGCTGATACTTCTTTAATTTTTCTGTATCTTCCCTAAAGGAATTGATTGCTTCTTTTTGTTGAGCACTTAAATTGTCTAAACTTCTTGCTTGTGTGATATACAACCAAGATTTATATATAGGAAAGTTGGAAAAAATATTTTTTATTTTTTTAAAATATTCTGAATCTATTTTATGGGAAATATCTAATAAAGAACTAGTACTTAGTTTTTTAAAATTTAATATTACTTTTTTTAAGATATCAATTCCTTGATTTTTTCTAGCACTTGTTAAAACAATTTCTGTATTTAACTCTATTTTTAATTGTTCTACATCAATGTTTATTCCTTTTCGTTGCATTTGATCTGCCATATTAATAACCAATATGGTAGGAATTTGTAAATCCTTTATCTGAGAGAATAATAATAAATTTCGTTTGATATTTTCAACATCAGCTACAACAACAATTACATCTGGAAAATCTTTGTGGGCTGTATTTAATAAGGTGTCAATTACAATATTTTCATCTAGCGAATTTGGGTTGATGCTATAAGCTCCTGGTAAATCAATTATAGTTGCCTTTTTGTCTTTTGAAAGCTGGGTAATTCCAAGTTTTTTTTCTACAGTAATCCCAGGGTAATTACCTATTTTTTGATTTAATCCAGTAAGTTGATTGAAAATTGAGGTTTTTCCTGTATTAGGATTACCAACTAAAGCTACCTTTATTGCCTTAACATCATGCATTCAATTATTTTTTGGTAATCAAAATTTGACTAGCAGTTTCTTTTCTTATGGCAAGATGACTGCCATTTACACGAATATAGAGTGGATCTTGTAAAGGTGCCACTTGTATCAATTCAATATCTTCACCTGGCAAACATCCCATCTCTAAAAGGGCTAAAGGGATGTTTTTAAGTGAAATTTCTTTTATCACTCCTTGCTCTCCTACTTTTAAGCTTGCTATTGTATAGTTCAATTTTTATTTAGATTTAATATAAGTACTTTGCTAAAGTACATAAAATATTTTTTAAAAAAATGACAAATGTCAATTTAAGAAAAATTTCTTCTTTAGTTAAAAATTGATGGTTACAAGACTTTTTAGAGTAAAAGAACCCTTTGAGTAACCTCTCGCAAAAGCATTTCTTGATTAAATTTTCCAACTTTTTGTTAAAAAATGGACAAATAACTAGTTATATTTACTTTTTTTACCTTCAATTTGAAAAGTTTTCTCTAAAAAATCATTTCACAATAGGTTACTCAAAAGGGCTCTAAAAAACATTACTAATCTTAAATTTCACTCTTTTTTTAAAATTTCAATATCCTTATAGATTCGTTCCACTTCACTTTTATCAGTTCCGTCATAAAAACCTCTAATTTGTCCTTTTTTATCTATTAGGATAAATTGTTCGGTATGAATAAAATCTTGATCTCCTCCATCTCCTTCATCCAAAACAGCAAAATAAGATTTTCTAGCCAAGGCATAAATTTGTTTTTTTTCTCCAGTAGTAATTTCCCATTTCCCATCAATGGCACCTTTTTCATTAGCATAAGTTCTTAAAACTGAAACACTATCAATTACTGGTGTAACAGAATGTGATAAAAATTTTATTTCAGAATCATCTTTATAATTTTCTTGTAAATTTGCCATATTTATTGCCATAATTGGGCAAATAGTTTGGCATCTCGTAAAGAAGAAATCAGCTACATATATTTTATTCTTAAAACTATCTTGTGTAATAATTTTACCATTTTGATTTATTAAATCAAAATTACCTACTTTATGACCTCTTTTTATATGTCTAACTTCATCATCAACCAAACGCGGGTTGACATCAATAGGATTATAAACAGGCAACTCACTTTTGGGCTTAACTAAAAAATAGATGATTGGAAAAACAACTAGAATAAAAAAGAAAAGAAAAATTAAGGTTGATTTTGACTTCTTAAAAAATTCTATTAAATACATTATTCTTATATTTGACTCCCTTTCTACGAGA
Organism: Flavobacteriaceae bacterium; assembly: GCA_021648195.1. GTDB lineage: Bacteria > Bacteroidota > Bacteroidia > Flavobacteriales > Flavobacteriaceae > Lutimonas. The sequence goes on from JAKITG010000153.1 coordinate 2,789, forward strand.
AAATTGCGATAAAAAATACAAATTTAGTATATATGAGGAACTTATTACTCCCATTTATTATATTAATTTTATTCCGTTTCATTTAGTCAAAATAAAGAGGATTTTGATGAAAACTGAAACAAATAAAGGTTCTATTCATCAAATAATATTAAAAGGTGAGGATTTTTAACAAAAATTTTACTTTATCAAATTTCCTATTAACCATCATTAACCTTACATTTGCACGATTTAAAAATTCAGAAAAAAATTAATGGATATATTTATAAAAATTTCTCAATTCTTATTGAGCTTGTCCTTATTAATCATTCTACATGAATTAGGGCATTTTATTCCTGCAAAATTATTTAAGACTAAAGTCGAAAAATTTTATTTATTTTTTGATTATAAATTTTCTTTGTTTAAAAAGAAAATCGGCGAAACAACTTATGGTATTGGTTGGATTCCGTTAGGAGGATATGTGAAAATTGCTGGAATGATTGATGAAAGTATGGACAAAGAACAAATGGAAAAACCACCTCAACCTTGGGAATTTCGTTCTAAACCAGCTTGGCAAAGATTGATTATCATGTTAGGTGGTGTAACCGTAAACTTTATATTCGGTATATTTATTTACATCATGATATTATTTATTTGGGGTGAAAAATATCTATCAAACAATAGTTTAAAAGATGGAATTGCAGTACAGAATCAGCTAGGAACAGATTTAGGCTTAGAAACTGGTGACAAAATTTTAACAATTGACGGTAATACAATTCAAAAATTTAAAAACCTTCCTTTAGAGTTTATTAATGGAAATACTTACACTATTGAAAGAAATGGTCAGATTATTGAAAAAGAAATCCCTATTGATTTTATATCTAAACTAATCGATAAAGATAAAAATCAAGGAAGTTTCATCTCATTAAGAATACCATTCGTAATTGGACAAGTATTGGATAACTCTAAAAATATTAATAGCGGATTATTACCTAAAGACTTATTAATTGCAATTAATAAAAGACCTATCAAATATTTTGACGAAGTTAAAGATGAACTTAGCAAATATAATAATCAAGAAGTTATCTTAACAATTAAAAGGAACAACTCGGAAGAAGATATTTCTGTTCATGTTAATGAAAATGGCAAAATTGGTGTTGCTTTAGCGAATACTTCTTTTGAAGATCTTGAAAAAATGGGTTATTACAATTTTGAAAAAAAGTCATACAGTTTTATTGAAGCAATTCCTGCTGGAACATATAAGACATACGAAACTCTAAAAAATTACATTAAACAACTTAAAAAAGTATTTAACCCTAATACTGGTGCCTATAAGGGACTTGGAGGATTTATAACTATAGGGAGTATCTTTCCTCCTACATGGGATTGGCAATCCTTTTTAAGTATAACTGCATTTCTTTCCATAATGCTTGGATTTATGAATTTATTACCTATTCCAGCATTAGATGGTGGTCATGTCGTATTTGTTTTGTACGAAATGATTACGGGAAGAAAACCTAGTGACAAATTTTTAGAATACGCACAAATTACTGGTTTTATTATATTAATGGCATTATTGCTTTTTGCCAATGGTAACGATATTTATAAATGGGTAACTGGACAACTTTAATTATTAATAAAAACTTATATCAGATGAAATACTTTTTAACATTATTTATTTTATTTTTCACCATCAGTTCTTGTAAAGACAATGATGAAAACATTGATTTTGACACACAAAATGAAACTGAAATTATTGATTACCTAAATGAAAATAATTTAGAAGCTACAAAAAGCAGTACTGGATTATATTATATCATACAAGAACAAGGTGAAGGCGATTTTCCCGATAGTGATTCAACGGTTACAGTTAAATATAAAGGTTACTTTATAAATGGAAAAACTTTTGATCAAAGCAACCAAGATGGAATTACTTTTAACCTACAACAAGTTATTGCAGGGTGGACTGAAGGAATAACCTACTTTAGAGAAGGCGGTAAAGGAATGCTTTTAATTCCATCAAAATTAGGTTATGGACCTACTAGCAGAAACGGTATTCCTGGTGGATCTGTTTTGATTTTTGATATTGAATTATTGGATGTGAAGTAAGCCTATATTCAAAATTTATTCGCACGATGAATAATACCAGTTTAACACCAAAACACCCGATATAAATCATTTACTCATTTCTTTTTTATTATTTTTTAAAGGAATTCGTGATGTGCTACGCAGTTCTATTTCCATTTTTTGTCGTTAAAAATTCTTT
>JAKITG010000154.1 GCA_021648195.1 Flavobacteriaceae bacterium
TAAAGTGGTGGCCATCTTGTTGATGCCCGTAAGAACAAGATGGAAAATTGAAAGAACCCGACCAGAACCGTTTCCTGACCAACTGAATCTAGGGTTCAACTAAAAAAAACGGGGGATGGCTAATTAAAACTATACACTATAGTTTGTTATAAATTCCAATAAACAAAATCCAAAATCCAAATTAGGGAAAAATCATACCTGTTTTTGAAATTTGAGTTTTGAAATTTAATTTTTACATTTTTATACGTTTAATAATTCTTGTTTTATCATATATGATAACTGAATTTATTAAATCGGTATATCTATATCTATTACGGTGCCTCTGTTTGGTAATGAATCTATATTCATTGTGCCGGACAGCACATCTAATCTGCTTTTAATATTGTTAAGTCCAACTCCTTTTTTGCTATTTTGAACATTAAACCCATCGCCATCATCTTCAAAAAGGAGCTTTAAGGTATTGTCTAATTTATTAAGATGAATATCTATCTGATTTGCATTGGCATGTTTAAATGTATTGGTCAACAATTCTTGTATTATCTTATAGAGCTCTACCTTCAACTTTTCGGCAATAGCATTAACTTCCTTTTCGGGATGTGGACTAAATGTGATATTGGTTTTATTATCTTTTTCAATATTTTTAATATACTGAGACACTAAAGTTGTAAAAGCATTTTCATTAAACTTTTTAGGTGTTAGATTATGTGACAAATCTCTTACTTGGTTATAGGTATCATCTATTTGTTTGGTAATTAACCGGTAATTTTCATTGTCTTTAGCAGTATTAGATAATTGTAATTTTATACTTGCTAAGTTTCCACCTATACTATCATGTAGTTCTTGCGCAATACGTTTACGTTCTTTATCTTGTCCTTCTATATCTGCTTTGATCAGTTCTAATTCTTGATCTTTTAATAAACCACTTACTTTTTGCTGATTAACTTCTTCTTGTATTTTATTCAATTTACTCTGTGTTTGCAATTTTTGATAATACATATATAATATTGCGACTACCGGAATTAATATAACTAAAAAGCCAATCAATAAATTTATTTTTAATTCTTTTTGACGATTGATTTCGATTTCTTTTTTAATCTGTTCTTTTTCTAAAAGATGTATTTGATTTTCTTTTTGAAGTGTATTATATTGAACTTCCAATTCATTAATTTCCTTTTTATTTTGATTTTGTTGTATTCTATTAGAGATATTTAAATATTGGGTCATTACATTATAAGCATTCTTATAATCTTCTTGTGCCAGATAAACCCTTCTAGTGTTTTGTAGTATTGTTTTTTGATATTCTAAATTATTCCATTGAATTGCATTTATATAGGCTGTTGATAATGCTAAATGAGCATTATCGTATTGTTTCAAAATAAAATACAATCCTCCTATCTTATTTTGGGCTTTGAAATACAAGTCATAGAACCCTCTAGTTAAAGCTTCATCTTTTACCGAATTATAATAGTTAAAAGCAGTACTATAATTTTTTAATTCTTCATCAATAATACCTAGTTGAACTTCTGTTATAAGTTGCTCTTTACTATTAGAATTTGACTTATAAAAAGTTACAGCTTTTGTATATTCTTTTTGGGCATCTATTAAATTACCCTGAGCTAAATATATATCACCTAAACGCTTATAAATATCATATTCAAACTTTATATTTAACGTATTATTTAAACATTCATTATACAGATCTATAGCTTCTATATATTCTTTTCTTAAAAAATGAATAATTCCTATTCCGAACTTATGAGTATAAAATAAATGTTTATCTGTTAGGTTTTCAGCATACCCAACACCTTTGATATGCCATTTTAAAGCTTCATCAATTAAACCTTCCTTTCTTTTACCAATTGCAATGATATTAGCTGCAACACTTAAAAAGTAATTTTTATCAGTCTTTAAACTTTCATTGAATAAATAATTGCCATAGAAACTTATAGAGTCGGTATTCCCTTTTTCTATATGAAAATTAGCTAGCTGAATTATAGCATCTCCTCTATCATCAAAGTTAGTTGCATTTTTTATTTTTTTTAATAAAGTGTCATTTGCTTTTTCAGGACTCACCCCAAAAGCAGTAAAGCCAGTTGTTTTTGAGTCAGGTTGTGGTAGTTGCACATTTTCAATATCCTCTTGAGCATGAGTTATCCCAAATAAAAAAAGAAAAATTATAAAAATGTTTTTTAAAACTCTTTTAAACATATTAAAATTTAAGACAGTAATATATCAATTTATCACAAAGATATAAGATTGGTTTTTAACATTTTAATTTTTACGAAAATTATATGGTAGATTTTTTTAAAACTGATACCTCACTCCTAAAGCAATATCCAAATCTAAATCATTATCGCCAAAATCATTAACAATACCAAACTCAGGTCTAAAGTCTAAAGAGATCAATAGCGGAATATCAAAATTATATTCTATTCCTATATCTCCTACAGCATTGACAAATAAACCATCATCAATATTTACATTTGTTTTATTATTCCAACTTCCAATTCCAGCTCCAAAACCGGCATACCAATTAAAATTACCATCAATATTCCAGACCCATTGGTAAATTCCACTCAATTTCCAAGCATCGTAATTTTTATTATCTCTAAAACCTAGGTCTAATACCAATTTAACATCATAATGTCGCATTGAGATTATTTAATTCAATTCAATTATACGACATTATAAAATTAAATTATTCAATTCAAATCTATTGATGTCTCCCATTCTTTTTTGATAAGATATTTCTACTCCAAACCCATCATTATCACCTGTTCTAATACCAATGGTATGCGATGAAATTTCTTGAGCCGATACATTAAAAATAAAACCTATTAACAAAACAATTGCAATGACTAATTTTTTCATAAAAAATATTTTAATTGATTATATAATTTTAACTAAATTTGAAACCAATAAAAATTCATCTTAACATTTTTATTTTTATGAAAAAAAAAATATTTATTCTATTTGCTTTATTCTTAGTCTCTTGCATTGATAAGCCTGACACTAAACCTAATAATTTTAAAATAGGTGAATTCAAAACTATTCTAGAGGATAAAGAAATTTCTTCCTTTGCAAAAAGAAATGATTCCATACAAATAGAAACTTACAATAATAGAAGAGACACTTTTTATATAAAATGGGTTGATAATTTCGAATATATATTGATTAAAAAGAATCCTAAAACATTATTAGACAGTACCCCTTTTCATGTAAAAATTACGGGAATTAAAAAAAAGTCATATACTTTTAATGCTTATTATAAAGGTTCAAAATTTAAACAAAAAGGAACTTCAACCAAAATTGAAAAATAATATAAGAATATGGCTTCAGGTTTTTTTGCACTTCTAGATGATATCGCAATACTTCTGGATGACGTAGGAGTAATGAGTAAAATTGCTACAAAAAAAACTGCGGGTATATTGGGTGATGATCTTGCTGTTAATGCCGAAAAAGCTACTGGATTTGTTGCTTCACGTGAAATTCCAGTTTTATGGGCAATTACAAAAGGCTCATTTATCAATAAATTGATTATACTCCCCATAGCATTCCTTTTAAGTGCTTTTTTACCTTGGACTATAATCCCTATTTTAGTATTGGGAGGAATCTATTTGGCTTATGAAGGAGCTGAAAAAATTTATCATTTCTTCTTTCCTCATAAACATTTAAAAACTGAAGTAGAAATTAAAACTGTAATTGAAAAAATTAATGAAAAGGAGATATTAAATCAAGAAAAAAAGAAAATTAAATCAGCTATCGTAACCGATTTTATTTTATCTATAGAAATTGTAATTATTGCACTCGGAACAGTTGTGGGTAAACCTATTTTTACACAAATCATGGTAGTTTCTATTGTTGCTATTATTGCAACAATAGGTGTTTATGGTATTGTAGCTTTAATTGTTAGAATGGACGATATAGGTTATCGCTTAATTAAACGAAGTAAAAATAAAGAAAGTTTCTCTAATAAAACAGGTCTCTTTTTAGTAAAATTATTACCTAAAATAATTAGGTTTCTTTCTGTTGTTGGCACTATAGCATTAATTTTAGTTTCAGGAGGAATATTTGTTCATCATATTGATTATTTACATTATATTTTACCTAATTTACTCTCAATTATTAAAGAATTTATTGTTGGATTAATTGTTGGACTCATTGTGGTTTTTATTGTTCAAACCTACACTAAAGTTCGAAAACTTATATAGAATATAAATTTTGGGAATGCAATTCAAAATAGAATCAAATTTTAAACCTACTGGTGATCAACCACAGGCTATTCAACAATTAGTCACGGGTTTAAATGAAAATGAAAAATATCAAGTTTTACTTGGTGTTACAGGATCGGGAAAAACTTTTACGGTTGCCAATGTAATTGAAAAAGTTCAAAAACCAACCTTAGTTTTGGCACATAACAAAACTTTGGCTGCTCAATTATATTCCGAATTCAAAGTTTTTTTTCCAAGTAGCGCTGTAGAATATTTTGTTTCTTATTACGACTATTACCAACCTGAAGCATATATGCCAACATCTGGTGTATATATAGAAAAAGATTTGCAAGTAAATGAAGAAATAGAACGTATGCGATTGAGTGCTTCCTCTGCCTTACTTTCTGGCAGAAGAGATGTTTTGGTTGTAGCTTCTGTTTCCTGCTTGTATGGTATTGGTAATCCTGTAGAGTTTAAAAAAAATGTGGTTACAATAGCTGTTAATCAAATTCTTCCTCGAACAAAATTTTTACACCAACTTGTTACAAGTTTATATTCTCGTACCGATGCAGAAGTGAAAAGCGGAAGTTTTAAAGTTAAAGGAGATACGATTTCTATTTATCCTTCATACGGTGATTTTGGCTTTCGAGTACATTTTTTTGGAGATGAAATTGAAGAAATTGAAAGCTTTGATTTGGTGAGTAATCAAATCATAGAAAAATACGAAAGTTTAAATATTTATCCTGCTAATTTATTTGTAACCTCACCT
>JAKITG010000155.1 GCA_021648195.1 Flavobacteriaceae bacterium
TCTGCTAAAGTAGGTTGTTTGTGTATTTTCATAATCAAATATACGACTTAATTAACTTATAATCAGTAAAATAAATGATTTTTTTTGTAAAAAATTGTAACTTTTTTACCTTGCAACGGTCTTAAATCTTTTATTAAAACAACCGAATCTCCAGACTCTAAAATTGTTCCATTCACATCTCTATGAATTACCTTTTCGCTATCATCAAGACCTTCTCCTGTTGCTTTTGCAAATCGTAACACATCATCTTCAAGATATAGCATATCGAGTAAATCTTGTGGCCAACCTTCGGGTTTTAAACGAGAAAGTAGTCGCCAAGCAACAACTTGTACTGCTTGAAACTCACTCCACATACTGTCATTCAAGCATCTCCAATGGTTAGCATCTGTCGCATCAGGATTATCAATTTGTTCAATACACGCTTCACAAGCCAATAAACTTCCATCAAGACCTCCTATAGAAACTGGTTTTACTTCATATATTTTTAAATTATTTTTTGAAGCGCATAATTCACATTGATTTCTGCTTCTTGTTTGTAAAGCATCTAATAAACTCATTTTTGTGATTTTTTGGTAGGCAAATTTACATTTATTCTTTTTTCTTGCAACTTAAAATATTACAAACTATAATTTTTCTGCTTTCTTAAAGAGTGACATTGTAAATATTAATATAGTAATGCCAACAAGACCTATACAGGTCCACATAAACCATGGTTTTTGGTAAAAAGGTATTTTTTTAACCTCTACAGATTTCTCTTTGTTTTTTGTTTCCTTATTGATATTTATTGACGGAAGGTTATACTCAATTTCATCAATAAAATTTACTAAATCATACGATGGTTTGCTCAATTCTTTATTGCCAACAACAATTGTATACTGTTGATTTGGTTTTAAATCGGCAACTAAATATTTTTCTTTTTGATAAAAATTAATGTCAAAAATAGATAACGGTTGATTATCCTTATTATCTACCTCAATCCAAAATTCTTTTTGTTTGATATTCAAATTTTTAAAAACATTTGAATCTTTAGAGCTCAAATTAAACCTTTTTATTTCTCGTCTTTCATCCTTTTTACTACCAACATTTAAATAATATAATACTGCATTTCTATCATATTTACTTGGGCTATCAATATAAATATCAAATTTGTTTATTTCAAAATTATCGGTTGCTGTAATATGAATTGAAGTTGTCTTCTCTTTTTGAGTAATCTCATGTGAATATTTTAACGATTGATATTTTTCCTCGTCAATTACTTTATTATACTTTAAAAAACCAACATCTTTGATATGTAGTGGCGCAGATACTGAATCATTGATTACCAATCTGATATGATTGTAATCTACAGCAGGAAAACTTACCGTATAATAATTGAATCCTTTTGTTGTGTTTTTAGATAAATTTAAATATAATCTTTCGGATATTACAAACCATTTTTGAGCATCATTACTACCTTCAATCTTACATTTTTTACTCACATTCGCATTTGATAATTTAAGTGTAAATGAATAGTAAATACTATTCTTAGGATTGTTAACAATAACTGAAGTTTGTGATTTCGTATAGTATATATTGTGTTTATACGCAATAAACTCTGCATCTAAAAATTTAAAATTACGACTTTGAATAAAGTACGGAACTTGCTGGTTATTGGCATCTAACAATCTTAAATCACTAAAGTCAGAATTCGAAATAGTCTGTAATTTAGGCGTTAATACAATTTTTTTATAACCTGCAATCGAATCGTTTTTTAAATTTGCTATATAACTATTCTCTTGTGCAAAAAGCCCAAAACATAGTAAACTAACTAAAAATGTTAACGATTTATTCTTTATCTTTTTCATCTTTAAAAAATGCCCTTTTAATTTTTTGATACATAAACGAAATTACTAGTAAAACAACTCCTAAAATAATAAATGCAACTATTTTTCCTCCTTGACTTACATTGCCAATATCATATGTAAAGAGTTTTACAACAGTTACAGCAATCAAAAATAAAGAAAATAGTCTCCATTCTTTTTTAGAATTTCTTATTCCGAAATACAAAAATATAAAGGATAAAATTCCCCAAATAATTGGGAAGATTGTTTTTATAACTGTTCTTTTAGATTGACCAATTACTCCATAAACTGACGCATCAACATCCAACGCTAATTTTGGAATCACAACTATTGGCTGAGATATAATTAACAATTCCAAACTGATTAAAATCACAAAAACTGTCGCAATAAAATAACTTATATAATTATTTTTACTACCAACAGAACCTTCTTTACTTACATAAATATAAAGTAAACGCATGATATAAAATACCAACAATAAAAGAATTAACTGTATATAGAATGAAGGGTTTGTAGTGTTTTCAATCACGCTCGCTCTAAAGGCATCAAAAGGTAAATTAGAGAGAAATATAATGCTAAATAGAATTGCAAGTATTGAAACAATCACGCCAATAATGGCTGTTTTTCTATTTTTAAATAAATAGACAATCAATCCAACTACAAAAATATAGTTATAAATCGTTTTGATGGTTGATGCTAAATAATAATCAAAATACTTTTCTGTTTGATGTGTTAATTCTAACAATCCTGTGATATATAATACAACACCAGCAATAGCGACTAGCAAAATTGCTGTTTTAGAAGAGTCAAATTTAAAACTATTGATATAATATGATGTTTTCTCTTTAAACACTAAAAATGCTGTAAAACTTAAAGATAGAACTGTGAAAATTCCTGTCAAAAACCCTTTATTAAAAATAATTCTAAGATTTTCTGAACCTTTATAAATCTGCTCAAAATCCATTGAAAGACTTGCAAGTGCTAAAAACAGCGTTATTGCAGCAGCCAATTTGAATCTGTTATTTTTAATCTTTTGTGAAAGCCATGCTAATAAAACAACTTCTGCAGCCCAAAATAGCGTAATATAGTTTCCTTCTAATTGTATCGGTCCTGTCAAGGTTAAAAACGTCAAAGTCATTCCGATAAACAAGTAAACTGTTTTTTTATCAATAACTTTTCTATTTAATAATTGCCATCCTGTTCCTAAATTAATCAATGCTAATAATAGCGTATAAAATCCTTTAAATGATGGCGCGAAAAAGCCTAATAGATATAAGCCTTGACCAAAGTAAACAAATGTGCTAATCAGAAAAAGAGACATTACAATTGGTTTCATCGTGTATTCTTTTTCCTTGATTATTCTTAAAATATTCATTGCAAAAAATACGAGATAGAATAAGGTTGCAAAAACGAATAACGTTGGTGCATTCAAAGTTATTTCTGTATCTGAAAAAAGCCACCCAAAAAAGAAAAAATGTGTAAAAACAAAGGCTAAAATATTAATAACAAACCATTTTCTATTTATCGCAACAATTAAAAATCCAATATTTAATATCAATAAATAAGTGAATAACATGACATAATTACCACTTCCTGTACTCGCTAAAATAGGCACTGAAAAACCGCCAATCAAAGATAGAATTCCTAGTTCTTTCCTATTATATAAAATCGAAATCACCACACTAAATATGGTAACTACAACCATTAAACCAAAGGCTACAGTTTGATTAAATAGTTTGTATTCTTTAAAAGAATATGTAATTACAAAATAGAAAACAACAAAGGCTCCGCTGACTAATATAGAACTAAATGCTTTGTAATTTTTCTGCAATCTATGTGCAAATCCAAGTAAAATTGCTCCTGACAAAAATCCAATTCCAACTCTTCCTGCTTCATTTATCCAATCTTGATCAATAGCGTATTTTACAAAAAAACTAATTCCTAATACAAGTATAAATATTCCTATTTTACTAACTAAATTTTCTCCAACAAATGTTTCTATGTCTGGATTGTCCTTTTTAAATTTTGCAATTCTTTCAGAAATCTTATCGTTAAATGTGGGTTGTCTTACTGATGGTTTCTTTATAGTTACCTTTTGTGGTTTTGGCGGAGTAATTACCTCTTCGATTTTAACCACTTTTGGGTCTCCTTTAACAATCTTATTGGTCGCATCAAATTGAACAACCTGAGAGTCAATTGTTTCTGTCGAATTTCCTGTCGGAACTTCATTAGAAATTTCTTTTTCAGGTATAACATCTCGCTCAGGTTTTTGAGCAATCTGTATCTTTAAATCATTAATTTTTTTGATTAAAATCTCTATTTTATTATTTAATGATGCCGTTTTGTTGTTGGTTAGAATAACAAAAACAATAATAATTATAAGCAACAGTATTTCCATAATATTTAATATAAATATCTGTAAATATAAATTCTTTTTACTTACAATACTTAAGACAGCATCATATTTTTAATTAAACGTTAAATGAATTACTTATATACAATTATTATGCATTTAGAAATCTAAGAGACTTATCATATCAAAAATAACAACCAACGAAGCCTCTTTTTATTACGAACTTGGTTAATGACCCAACTTTTCTTCAATTTATTCTAGGTAAAAACATAAACTCTATTGCTGATGCCGAAAATCATATCAACAATAAAATTACTAATGAATATAAAATTCAAGGGTTTAAATTTGAGAGAACTATTTTTATTCCAAATGACACAGAAGAATTGAGATTATTTCTTATTAATTTTAAAAAAAAGTAAAATAATTTGGTAAGTAATATTTTTACTCACATCGGGGTTATCCCCTTCCCATATAATCGCAGTTTGATCGGCCTTATCTTTTAAATGTCGATCTACACCATTATAACAAGCATTGAGTTCGCCATCTGCATACCATTTTACATGCAAATCACCTTTGTCAAAAGACACATCTTTAACTTGAGTATAAGGCTTAATCCAATCTAATCGTTTCTCCTGTTTGTTCCAAAACTCTTCATTGTTTTCTATAGAGTCGTGGTACATTTGTTGGTAAGTTTGTAGATCACATTTGCTGGATTTCTTATAACTTTCAGGAACTGGATATAGTGTTTTCATGATTCTACCTCTATAGTTGTATTTTTGTTTGG
>JAKITG010000156.1 GCA_021648195.1 Flavobacteriaceae bacterium
TTGGAGCAGGAACAATGGGGAATGGAATTGCCCACATATTTGCTCAAAACAATTTTCAGGTAAATTTAATTGATATTTCTCAACATGCAATTGATAATGGATTGGTAACTATTTCTAAAAATTTAGATAGAATGGTGACCAAAGAAAAGATTACTGAAATCGACAAAACAAATACGCTACAAAATATTTCTACATATACATCTATTGAAAAAGGTGTTAAAAATACTGATTTAGTAGTTGAAGCGGCAACAGAAAATATTGATTTAAAATTAAAAATTTTTAAAGAATTAGATCAATTTTCTCCGAGTAAAGCAATTTTAGCAAGTAATACCTCTTCCATTTCTATTACTAAAATAGCTGCTATAACTTCAAGACCTGAAAAGGTTATTGGAATGCACTTTATGAATCCCGTACCTATTATGAAATTGGTGGAGATTATTCGTGGTTATTCTACTACAAATGAAGTTACTAATACGATAATGGAGTTGTCTAAAAAAATAAACAAAATCCCTGTAGAAGTAAATGATTACCCAGGTTTTATTGCTAATAGAATTTTAATGCCAATGTTAAATGAAGCTATATATTCATTACATGAAGATGTAGCGGGTGTTTATGAAATTGATACGGTTATGAAATTAGGAATGGCCCACCCAATGGGACCACTTCAATTGGCAGATTTTATCGGACTTGATGTTTGTCTATCTATTCTAAATGTTTTGTATCAAGGTTTTGGAAATCCTAAATATGCACCTTGTCCCCTACTTGTAAATATGGTTACTGCAGGAAAATTAGGTGTTAAATCGGGTGAAGGTTTTTATGATTATACCAAAAACAGAAAAGCCGAAAAAATAGCGAAACAGTTTATTTAGCCTTACTTTTTTTGATTGTATTGCAAAAAAAAGACTCTCCTTTCTGAAAAGTCTTTTAATCTCTATACAATTAATAATGTTAAATTATTTTTTATCTGAAGTAACTTCAAATGGCAAATCAACAATTACATCTCTGTGCAATCTAACTTTGGCAGAATATTTACCAAGCCTTTTTACCAATCCACCAGCGATAGTAATAAATTTTCTTTCAATTTCTTGACCTTCTTTCGCCAAAGATTCTGATAAGTTTGCATTACTAATTGAACCAAATAATTTATCACCTTCTCCAGTTTTAGCAGGAATCATTAATTCTAATGATTTTAATGCTTCTGCAATTTTATTTGCTTCTTTTACGATGCTTTTTTCTTTATGTGCTCTTTGTTTTAAGGTTTCTGCTAAAACTTTTTTAGCAGAACTTGTAGCCAAAACAGCAAATCCATGAGGAATTAAATAATTACGTCCGTAACCGTTTTTTACAGCTACTAAATCGTCTTTAAATCCTAAATTAACTACGTCTTGTTTTAATATAAGTTCCATAATGTTTTTCTAGATTATTATTTTAACATATCACCTACATATGGCATTAAAGCCAAATGGCGAGCTCTTTTTATTGCTTGAGAAACTTTTCGTTGATATTTTAACGACGTTCCTGTTAAACGACGAGGTAAAATTTTACCTTGTTCATTTACCAAATACATTAAAAAGTCAGCATCTTTATAATCAATATATTTGATACCATTCTTTTTAAAACGACAGTACTTAATTTTTACTTTAGTGTCTATTTCTAAAGGAGTAAGATATCTAATCTCCCCTTTACTACCACCTTTTGCTTGTTGTTCTATAGATGCCATAATTATTTTTTAGGATTATTAGCTTTGTCTCTCACTCTTCTTTTTTCTGCCCAAGCAGCTGCATGTTTATCTAACCTTACAGTTAAATAACGCATAATACTATCATCTCTTCTAAACTCTAATTCAAATGCAGTAATTTCTTCTCCTGCAATTTTAAAATCGAATAAATGATAAAATCCAGTTTTTTTCTTTTGAATTGGATAAGCTAATTTTTTTAAGCCCCAATCTTCTTTCGAAATCATTTCGGCACCTTTAGAAACCAAGTAGTCGTTAAACTTCTTTACTGTTTCCTTTACCTGAACATCAGATAAAACGGGATTCAAAATGAAAACAGTTTCGTAATGATTCATAAATTGTTTATTTTAAATGTTATTTTTTAAGCGTGCAAATATACAATATTAATTTAATTATTAAATCAATTTTTCAAGTAAAATGTTACTTTTGCATTTTAAAATTATATAAGTACAAAAAAATTCCTTTTTATGAAGTACGCACAGCTTACCAAAGAACAGTTTGAAGAATTACATGAAGAATTTAGCTTGTTTTTAGCTACTCAAAAAATTGACATTACTAAATGGGAAGATATAAAAAGTAACAATCCAAAAATGGCTGATGAAGAATTAAATATATTTAGTGATTTGGTTTGGGAAAAAGTACTTGGAAAAGCTAATTATTTAGAACATTTTTCAAAATATTCTATAAATCTATTTAAATGTGATGAAAATAACATGCAAAGAATTGTTGTAAAAACTAACAGAAAAGATTTTGATTTTTTAAATAAAGAAAATTTTAATTGGTTTTTAGATAATTCCAAAGATGATTCTTTAGAATATTTAAAAGGACTAAAAGCACACTCTAAAGAAAGAAGTGTGGAAATATTTGAATTAATTGAACAAGGTGCTATTGTTAGTGATGGTACTTTATTTAACGCAATTTTTAAGATTATTGGATAAACAACTACCTCGACCCAAGAACGTCAAGGTATCAAATAATAATTCTCTTTTTATTTTATGATAAAGACCTCTTATTAAAATTGAGTAAATAACTTATCAACTAATTCTTTAACTCCTTCACTTGCTTTTTCTGGAATAATTGTTAAATTATCATAACTATTTTTTGAAATATTTGGCTTAGGGTCTATAAAGTAAATGGGGGTATTTGATTTTATATAGTGAATTAAACTTGCCGCTGGATAAACCTGCATAGAGGTTCCTATAATTATCAATACATCTGCTTTTTGCACTTTTAGTATTGCTGTATCTAACATAGGAACTGCTTCTCCAAACCAAACAATATACGGTCTTAACTGATTCCCGTTTTCGCAAACATCGCCAATATTTAAATCTTTATTCCAGTCGTAAACTAAATTTTCTTCTATGGTACTTCTCACCTTTAGTAGCTCACCATGTAAGTGAATGACTTTTGAACTTCCTGATCTTTCATGTAAATCATCTACATTTTGAGTGATAATTTCTACATCAAAATTCTTTTCTAAAACAGCTAATAACCTATGAGCTTCATTTGGATGAACTTGTAACAATTGCTTTCTTCTTTGATTATAGAAATCAAGTACTAATTCTTTGTTTTGATTCCAACCTTCTGGAGATGCAACTTCCATTACATCGTGCCCTTCCCATAAACCATCAGCATCTCTAAATGTTTTGATACCACTCTCAGCACTTATACCTGCTCCAGTTAAGACTATAATTTTTTTCATAATATAACTTATATTGTTAGTAAAAATAATTATTTAAAATTTAAAATTGATGGAGTTATGAATAAAATTATTTAATCCATTTAGTTAATAAATATTTATACAAAAAATGTTGCAATATTGTATATCATATAATACATTTGCACACGAAAAAATAAGTTCATTATTTAGTATAAAGAAATTGGAGAGGTGCCAGAGTGGTCGATCGGGGCTCCCTGCTAAGGAGTTGTACTCTTACGGGTACCGGGGGTTCGAATCCCTTCCTCTCCGCAATCAAATTAATCCTTCCTATCTAAGAAATCGAAATTTCTATTTTTGAAATCTGCGATTTGAAATTTTAATTTTCACACCTCGGGGTGTAGCGTAGCCCGGTTATCGCGCCTCGTTTGGGACGAGGAGGTCGCAGGTTCGAATCCTGCCACCCCGACAAAAGAAAGCCTTTCACGATAGTGGAAGGCTTTTTTGTTTTACGACGTTTGAGCTTGCTCAATAACGAAGTGAGTTAAACCACTATGGACTAAAAGTCCACAAGTTTTTAAATCTGACTAAAGTCAGCAATACATGATTACTCAATTAAAAACTGAAGATGAAAAGCATATTCTCTTTTCTTTCAAAAAAACCAAATAAAATTTTTAGAAGCTAAAGCGAAATGCACTAAAGTGCATAGTTTTAACTATATTTGAGACCAATAAAAAAGACTTACTAAAGTAATAAGTCTTTTGATTATCAAGTGATCGCGATAGGATTCGAACCTATGACCGTCTGCTTAGAAGGCAGATGCTCTATCCAGCTGAGCTACGCGACCTTATTTGTGAGGCGAAGCTACCAATCCGCCAAAATAAAATGGAGGAGGAAACTACGCAACCTTATAATAATTATTTCAAAATCACTTTTAAATTATTGTGTGTTTTGAAAATAAACGTCTTGTAAACTATGAATGTACAAGACGTTTTGCGGAGAAAGAGGGATTCGAACCCCCGGAGGTGTGACCCTCGCTGGTTTTCAAGACCAGTGCATTCGACCACTCTGCCATTTCTCCAAAGTGATTGTTTGATTGCTCAAATGCGGGGCAAATATAATACCCTTTTTTGTTTTGCTAAAATATTTTATTGCTTTTTTTTTACTAATTTTAAAGCATAAAATATTTAAATAAATATTACTTTTATCTCCAATATTTTTTTATGGAATTTGAATTAATATTTTTAATTATTATAGGTCTAATTACTGGGGTCATCAATACTTTTGCTGGTGGAGGTTCATTACTGACCTTACCTATGCTTATATTTTTAGGCTTACCTCCAAGTGTTGCAAATGGCACAAACCGTATTGCAATTCTTATTCAGAGTATTGTTACCAATGCAGGATTTAGAAGTAAAGGCGTAAAATCTTATCCTTTTAGTATTTATTTTGGAATTTCGGCTACAATAGGTGCAATCATCGGTGCACAAATAGCTGTAGAAATTGATGGCAAAATTTTCAATAAAATTCTTGCTATAATTATGGTATTTGTTGTTGCTTATTTGGTTTTAAACCGAAAAA
>JAKITG010000157.1 GCA_021648195.1 Flavobacteriaceae bacterium
AATAGAAGTATAAGTATTTTTCAATACTTTTTCATTAACATCAGCGTCCGTTAACCACTCAGCTTTAGTGATGTTTTCTTCTAATTGGGGAACCAATTTATCTTTATGAGAACTTGTCATATCAAACCAATAAGTTTGCTTTAAAACAAGCTTACCTTTTAGCGGATAGATATGAAATGTATCTGATAGTTGCTTATTAATTGACAAATTTGTTATGCCACACTCCTCCTCTACTTCTCTAATTGCAGCTTCCTCTACTCCCTCTCCTTTTTCTATTTTCCCTTTAGGTAAATCCCATTTTTTCAACCGGTAAATAAAAAGTGTTTCATTTTCTTTGTTCTTAATGAGTCCGCCAGCAGATTTTTCAATTTTAAAGTAATCTTTAAACGCTTTCCAAAGCATATCTAAAGAAGCATAATACAGATAAACTTCTTTAATATTTCCATTTTTTATTTTATCTAACAAAAATTTAATTGTAGTTTTATTCTTATACAAGAGAAAATATTTTGATTTATTTCCAATATTATTCGTTAAAAAAATTGGAACTTCGTTGATAAAAATTGTATACATTTGTAATATGATTTTTGACAAAAATACAGCAAAAAAAACAGCCGAATTACTTTTATCAATAAAAGCAATTAAGTTACAACCTAAAGATCCATTTACTTGGGCTTCAGGATGGAAATCTCCTATATATTGTGATAATAGAGTTACGCTTTCTTATGTTCCGATAAGAAATTATATTAGACAGAATTTATCAAAAATAATAACAGAAAAATATGGTAAACCCGATGTTATTGCAGGAGTTGCAACTGGCGCTATTGCTATTGGAGTTTTAGTGGCTCAAGATTTGGGTGTGCCTTTTGTTTACGTTAGACCAGAGCCTAAAAAACATGGCAAAAAAAACCAAATAGAAGGTTTTTTGGATCGTGGACAAACGGTAGTTGTTGTTGAAGACTTAATAAGTACTGGAAAAAGTAGTTTGAATGCTGTCAAAGCACTAAAAGATTCTGATGCTACAATAAAAGGTATGGTTGCTATTTTTTCTTATGGATTTGATATCGCCGAAAAGAATTTTGAAAAAGCAGGTATTGAATTAACAACTTTAAGTGATTACGAAACCGTATTAGGACAAGCTTTAGAATCTAGCTATATTTATGAAAAATATCTTTATACCTTAAATACTTGGCGTAAAAATCCAAGTGAATGGAAAAAATAGTTCTTAAAAATAACATAAATGATTGATTACATTTTCAATTCAATAGTAAACTACCTCGGGGTAAGTTCACGAAGTATTTAAAAGGATTCATCTTTTACATTTCGATGCAAGCGTTAGAGTATTAAACCTCCCAAAATTTCGGGAGTGGGAATAAACTTTTAAACAAATCAAAGCATACATATATCTATATTATGAATTTAGAAACAAATAAAATATTTGTAAAAAAATCTCAAAAAGAATTATTTGAATTTTTAAAAGAAATGAATAATTATGAGCAATTAATGCCTGAGAATACTCAAAAATTTGAAGTTGATGGAGATTCTTTTCTTTTTGAGTTAAAAGGTATGCCTGAAATTCGTTTGATATTAAAGGAGAAAACAGAATATAATCAGATAGTATTAGGTGCTGCTAGCAGTAAATTTCCATTTACCTTAACGGCAAATATTCATGAAATAGATAAAAATACAGCTGAAGCACAAATGGTTTTTGAAGGTGATTTTAATCCCATGATGGCAATGATGATTAAAAACCCATTGCAAAAATTTATCAATACACTTTCTGAAAATATTGAGAAGTTATAGAGCTTAACTGAGCCTTTATACAATACAGTTCAATAGATATTACATCATCGTCTTTTTAATAAATTAAGACCGTTGCAATATTGAGTAAAATTAAGACTTAGGGTCTGTTACAAAATAACCTTTACATTTTGCCTTGTTCTTTTGCACACTAACAGTGTTAAAAATACTCACTTTATCTAAGGCTATACCTGCGTTTTTTGCCTCGTTATTGCACAAAATAACGTCGCCAATTCTGTAAACTTTATTTTGTAACAGACCCTTAAAGCCTTTTTACTTCAAATTACTTCCTTCTCTAAAAATTTAAGTCCTCATAAACAAAGGCTTACTGCGGGTTAAATTTTTATCGAGCGTCGTACTTCTTTGTCAAAAGAGCTTTTGCACTGGTCTTAAATTAGCTTGAAGTTCAACCGAAGAAAAAGTTAGAAGTTAAGTCATCTAACCAACTCCAAGATATTTAATTTCTTTAAAGTTATATTTTTTAATCTGCTCATTCTCTAACATAATACAAAGTAATCCCTGTTTTGAAACTCCTATAATTTTACCCATAAATTTTTGTTGCCTATTGTCTTCAAACATTTGAACTTGGTCTTTTTTAAATAAAATTTTGATATAATTTTGATATAATAATTCAAATTTTCCTTGGTTTAAAAGATTAACTTGTAATTTAATGGAGTTGACAATTTGGATTAAAATTTTATTTCTATCAAATTCTTGTTTTAGAATTTGTTTCATTGAAATCGCCTTAGGCAAAGTACTCGGAAAATCATCTTGATTTATATTCAAACCTATACCAACTATAGTTTGATAAATCTTATCGTTTTTTAAAGAATTTTCTATTAAAATACCTCCCAATTTTCTAGATGCTGACATTATGTCGTTGGGCCATTTTATTTTAAATTGTGGTAAATTATAATTTTGTAATGCATTAAAAATTCCTAAAGAAATAGCACAATTTAAATAAAATTGATCTTCAATTTTTAAATCATCAAACTTTATTAAAATACTGCATATAAGATTTTTACATTTGTCAGAAATCCATTTAGTTTGCATTTGACCACGCCCTAATGTTTGAAATTCGGCTGTAACTACAGTCCAATTATTCATATCATTATTCTTCACCAATTGTCTTAAATAAGTACTAGTAGAATTAGTGGCATTAAGTTTGACTAAAAACATATAAGTTTGGTTGTATAATAATACAAATATTGGGCATCTAAAATGATAAAAATGTGATACATTTGCAAGAAATATTTTTAAAAATTAATGGCAAAAAAAATAATGAACGCAGATCTTCTAATTACTGAAATAATTGCAGGAATTGAAGATGTTAAAGGAGAAAATATAATCATTCTTGATTTGAGAGAAATTGAAAATACTGTTTGTGATTACTTTATTGTTTGTGATGGTAATTCAAATACACAAGTTAATGCAATTTCTGGTTCTATCCAAAAAAAAGTAAGCAAAGCATTAAAAGATAAACCCTGGCATGTTGAAGGTGAAAATAATGCAGAATGGGTATTAATAGATTATGTAAATATTGTTGTTCATGTTTTTCAAAAACATATTAGAGAATTTTATAATTTAGAAGATCTTTGGGGTGATGCCAAAGTAACAAATATTCAAAATACTTATTAAGCAATAATATTAAAAAAAATTGATGAAAAAAGAAAATAATAAAAAAGAAAATAATAACAATCCTTTGAAACAATTTAATTTCAAGTTTAATTTTTATTGGATTTATGGAATTATTTTCGCTTTACTCATAGGATATCAGTTATTAAACAGTTCCGATTTATCTTCAAGTAAGCTGTCTCAAAACGAATTTGAATCTATTTTGAAAGATAATGATATTGAAAAAATTATTATTGTAAATAGTGATGTTGCACAATTGTATATCAAACTAGAAGCATTAGATAAGGAAAAGCATAAAAAAAAGAGTCAAAGCCCATCAGTATTCAATCAAAATTCGGCAATGTATGTTTACGATTTTGGTGACTTACAAAATTTTGAAACAGAATTAAGAAATGCAAAAGAAGAATTTTCTCTTGACTTTGATAAAGACAATCTATCTAGAACTAGTTTCTTAGATTCATTTTTAGTTTGGCTTCCCTTTATTTTTATTATTGGCTTATGGATATTTTTTATGCGTCGGATGTCTGGTGGAGGCGGAGGTGGTGGTAGTCAAATATTTAATATTGGAAAATCTAAAGCTAAAATATTTGATCAAAATACTAAAGTTAAAACATCATTTAAAGATGTTGCTGGTTTGGAAGGTGCCAAAGAAGAGGTTCAAGAAATAGTTGATTTTTTAAAAAACCCAGATAAATACACTGCACTTGGAGGTAAAATACCAAAAGGAGCCATATTAGTTGGTCCTCCAGGAACTGGTAAAACATTACTTGCCAAAGCCGTTGCTGGTGAAGCCAAAGTGCCTTTCTTTTCACTTTCGGGCTCAGATTTTGTTGAAATGTTTGTAGGAGTTGGAGCATCACGTGTAAGAGATTTATTTAAACAAGCAGCTGCAAAATCACCATCAATTATATTTATTGATGAAATTGATGCTATCGGTAGAGCTAGAGGGAAAAATAGTATAACTGGTGGTAATGATGAAAGAGAGAACACTTTAAATCAATTGCTTACAGAAATGGATGGTTTTGGTACCGATACCAATGTTATAGTAATTGCGGCAACAAATCGTGCAGATGTTTTGGATAAAGCCTTAATGCGTGCAGGGCGATTTGATCGTCAAATTTATGTTGATTTACCCGATAGAAATGAACGTAAAGAAATTTTTGAGGTACATATCAAACCTTTAAAATTAGGGGGTGATGTAGATATAGAATTTTTATCAAAACAAACTCCTGGGTTTTCAGGTGCCGATATTGCCAATGTTTGTAATGAAGCAGCTTTAATTGCCGCTAGAAATAGTAAAAAGAGCGTATTTCATCAAGATTTTTTAGATGCAGTAGATAGAATTGTTGGAGGCTTAGAAAAGAAAAATAAAATTGTTACTCCAAGAGAAAGAAAAACGATAGCTTATCATGAAGCAGGTCATGCAACAGTAAGTTGGATGTTAGAACATGCGGCTCCATTGGTTAAAGTAACCATTGTTCCTAGAGGAAAATCATTA